>JAVJQK010000031.1 GCA_040218145.1 Sandaracinaceae bacterium
AACGACGGTTTGCATCACACACGGAGGCGCCGGGGAGGGGGTGACATGACCATCCCCTACGCAAGCACCGCACTCGACCTCATGATGAACCTCCTGCCGCACGTCCACGCGCTGGTGGTCGAGGTCCGGGTGCACGACAAGAACCTCGCCGACGAGCTGTTCCGCGCCGCCAAGTCGGTCGCGCTCAATCACTCGGAGGCGGACGGAGTCCGGAAGGGACACCGGAAAGAGAGGATCGGCACCGCCGCCGGCTCTTGCGCCGAGGCGATCACCGCGGTGCGAATGGCGCGCGCATTCGGCTTCTGCGACGGCCGAAAGGCCGACATCATCATCGACGGGCTGACCCGAGTCGCCCGGATGACGCATCGCAGGCTCTATCGAGTCGGATGAGGGCCCCTGGAGGGGGCTGCGGCCCTCTCCCATTCGATGTTCCCCCGCGTTGTTCGCCGTCCGCGCCGACGTCGACCTCGTCTCGAAAGATGTCGTCCTCGCCGCGGGCTCCGACCACGGGGAGCGGACTCGGAAGCGGCTGCGGACGCGGCGGCGGACGCGGCGGCGGACTCGGACGCGGCGGCGGACTCGGATGCGGCGGCGGACGGGGTCGGCGGGCAGCGCCTCGAACCGCTCGCGCAGCGCGCCGAGCCAGGCCTGCCAGTCCTCGAGCGCCTCCTCGGACGCGGCGGAGGACTCGGAAACGGACTCGGAAGCGGATTCGGACTCGGATTCGGACTCGGAAGCGGACTCGGAAGCGGACTCGGAAGCGGACTCGGAAGCGGACTCGGAAGCGGCGGCGGACTCGGAAGCGGCGGCGGACTCGGAAGCGGCGGCGGACTCGGAAGCGGCGGGCGCCCCGTACTCGCCAGCGGCAGGAACACGAGCGCAGTGCTCGAACCAGGACTCGCAGGCGCAGTGCCTCGAGGCCGCGGTCCGCTTCAGAGGTGGCCACCCAACCCCGGCTGCGGCCCACTGCGACGCCAGCCGCGCAGCCACGGGCCCGAACCGGAACGCGGGCGACTCCGACCGAAGCCGGAGCCACCCGCCCCTCCCCTACCCGCGATGCATCAACTTCCACATCGTCGCGCGCGCCTTGTCCGCCCAGTCGGCCGGCCCTTCGACCGCCTCGTCGCTCACGTACCCCAGCGCCGCCGCGGAGAGCAGCCACACCCGGGTCTCGCCCGCCGACCCGTAGGCCGTACCGAACCGCTCGCGCTCGTGCCCTCCGCCCCGCCGCTCGCCCTCGGCCAGGTTGCCGACCACGCTCGCCGCGCTGTCGCGCATCTGCCGAGCGAGGTTCTTGTCGTGCTTCGCGACCTCTTCCCAGATCGGCTTCATCGAGCGCAGCCAAACGATCGCTTCTTCGGTGATCCGGAGCATCTCGCCCCTCCGTCGGAGACAACCCGGATGTCGACCTGACACCCTTCGTCCTCACCCCGCCCGCCGCAGGACGCGGGTGGGCTAGTCAAGGACGAGGGCCCGAAGGGCCCGAAGCGTTGCCGTTGGCTGGGGCCGTAGGCCTCCTTTACTCGCCCGCCCGCGTCCGGCACCGTCGATGGCGGAGGACGAAGTGCCATTCACCTTGCGGTGACTCACGTTGCACAACGGGCCGCGTGAGCAGACGAGAGTTCGCGACTCGGCCCGAACTTCGCGAGCGAAGTCGGCGGCGGACTCGACAGCGGACTCGACAGCGGATTCGGAAGCGGATTCGGAAGCGGATTCGGAAGCGGACTCGGAACCGGGAGCGGCAGCGGACTCGGAAGCGGACTCGGCAGCGGACTCGGGCGCGGACTCGGAAGCGGACTCGGAAGCGGAGGCGGGCGCGGACGCGGAGGGCACCGGCAGGAGAGGAGCGGCACCCCCGCCGGCTCATGCGCTCACGGCGCGCGCCTTCGGCTTCAGTAGCCGACGATCAATGGCTCACGGCGGCGCGGCGCTTCTCGCTCCGCGCCTGGCTGCCAACGGGCGCGGCGTCGCGGCTGGCCCAGAAGTCGCACATGAGCGGCCAGAGCTCCTTCTTCGCGGCGCTCGAGACCACCGCGCCCACGTGCCCGCCGGGCAGATGCAGGTGCTCGCGATCCTCGCTCGAGACGCGCTCGGTGAGCGCCGAGGCGCTCGCGTGCGGGACGATGTTGTCGTGCTCGAAGGTGATCGAGAGCACGGGGCAGGTGATGTCCTCGAGGTAGACGCGCCGGCCGCTGAGGGACATCTCGCCGCGGATGAGGCGGTCCTCCCGGTAGAGCTCGCGGATGTAGGTCCGGTAGCACTCTCCCGGGAAGCTCACGTTGTCGTTGCCCCAGGTCTCTGTGGCGAAGAAGCCGTCCAGGAAGCGGTCGTCCCACGCCTTGTCGATGAGCTTCACCGCCTTCCAGAGGCTGAGCGTCGGGCGCAACATGTGGAAGCTCGCCTGCATGAGCGGCCACGGGACGTTGCCGAAGCCGTCCACGAGCGCGTCGACGTCGAAGCCGGGGCTGCGGACCCAGCGGCTCAGGAGGCCGTCGTCGTCGAAGCGGATCGGCGCCGCGAGCGCCATCAGCGAGGCGAGGCGCTCGGGGTGCGCCGCCGCGTGAACGGTCGCGAGCGTGCCGCCCATGCAGTAGCCGAGCACGTGCGCCTTGCCGCGCGCGCCGAACGAGGACGCGACCCGGATCGCGCGGCCGACGTAGCGGTCGGCGATGTCGTCGAAGGTCAGGTAGCGGTCCTCGTCCGCCGGCGTGCCCCAGTCGATGCAGAAGACGTCGAAGCCCTGCCCGACCAGGTGCTCGACGAAGCTCTTGCCCGGCAGGAGATCGAGCACGTAGTGACGGTTGATCAGGCTCGGCACGAGCAGGACGGGCGTCTCGTGCACGACGGCCTCGCTCCGGTAGCGGAGCAGCTTCCACTTGTTCTCGCGGTGCACGACGTCGGCGGGGGTGCTGCCGACCGGAGGGCGACCGCGCGCGACGCGGCGGGCCAGGTTGAGAAAGCGATTCACCGACTCGATCCTATCGCTGGGCGTAGAGGGAGGCGAGGCGCTCGCCGTAGCGCTGGATGATCTTCTTGCGCTTCGCCTTGAGCGTCGGCGTGAGCATCCCGTTCTCCACCGTGAGCGGCTCCTCGACGAGCACGAACTTCTTGATCGTCTCGAACCGCGCGAGGTGCGCGTTGGCCGCGTCGATGCGCGCCTGTACGAGCGCGCGCGTCGCCTCCTCGCGTTCCTTCGGCGCGACGCCCTCGAGCGCCGCCGCGAGCGCGACGTCGTCGAGCCACACCGCCGCCGTGAGGTACTTCTCGCCGTCGCCGTAGACGATGAGGTGCGCGATCAGCGGATCGTCCTTGAAGCGGATCTCGATGTTCGCCGGCGCGATGTTCTTGCCGCCCGCCGTCACGAAGATGTCCTTCTTGCGGTCGACGATCTGGAGGAACCCGTCCTCGGTCCAGCGGCCGACGTCGCCCGTCTTCAGCCAGCCGTCGTCGGTGAACGCCTCCCTCGTCGCCTCGGCGTCCTCGTGGTAGCCGCCGAAGATCGACGGGCCCCTCGCGAGGATCTCGCCGTCCTCCGCGAGCTTCAGCTCCACGCTCGGGAGCGGCTTGCCCACCGAGTCGAAGCGGAACGCGTCGGGGCGGTTGAGGGTGAGGGTCGGGCTCGCTTCGGTCAGGCCGTAGCCCTCGATGATGAGCCGGCCCGCGGCGTGGAACAGCTCCTTCACCTCGCGCTTGAGGCCCGCGCCGCCGCTCAGGCAGAAGCGCAGGTTGCCGCCCGTGATCGCGTCGAGCTTCACGCTGGTGTCTTCGGGCGCGCTCATCGATGTCGTCGCGAGCTTCTCCCACACGCTCGGCACGCTCATGAAGACCTGCGGCTTCACCTTCGGCAGATCCTCGAGCACGCGCTTCGGGTCCGAGAGGTAGCTCGTCCAGCCGAGCGTGTTGCCGAGCGACGCCTCGCCGAAGCCGAAGATGTGGCTGAAGGGGAGCCAGAGGAGATCGACGTCGCCCTCCTCGACCAGCGGCCCGTTGCACCGAAGCCAGTCCGATCCGTTGACGCCCACGTTGCGGTGCGTCAGCGGCACGCCCTTGGGCTGGCCGCTGGTGCCGCTCGTGTAGAGCATCACGCCGGGCTGATCGAGCTCCACCGCGTTCATGGTGCGCATGAAGGCCTCGGGCTCCTCGCGCCCTCGCGCCGCGCCCGCCGCCATCACGCGCGACCACGTCACGACGCGCGGCTCCACCTCGTCGAGCGCCGGCGCGGGCTTGCCCTCGCGCCGAAGCTCCTCGAGCGCGGCGGACACGTCGAGCGTGTCGTCGAAGAGCACGACGCGCTTCACGCCGTCGAGGTCGGCCCAGGTCTCGAGCACGCGGCGCAGGAGCGGCGCGGTGTCGACGAAGAGCACGCGCACCCCGCCGTGGCGGACGACGTAGCCCGCCTGCTCGGCCGTGCTCGACGCGTAGATGGGCACCATGACGCCGCCCGCGGCCTGGACGCCGAGCGCGGCCGACATCCACTCCACGCGGTTGGGAGCGAAGATGGCCGCGCGGTCTCCCGGCGCGAGCTCGGTGCCGAGGAAGAGCGCGCAGCGCTCGATCTCCGACGCGTGCTCGGCGTAGGTGACGGGACGCCAGCCGTCGCCCGCCGGGACCATGTAGCGCGGCCGGGACGCTCGCTCCTCGAGGTGGTCGAAGATGGCCTTCGGCGCGATGCGCACGTCCAGATAGCGTGAGACATCCATGTCAGGCCTCCCCGTCGGCGGGCAGCCGCGCTTCGAGATCGGACAGGCGCTCCTCGAGGTCCAGCAGCTTGCTGTGGATCTGGTTCAGCGCGTGGAGCGCCCGCTCCTGGTCGCGCTTGGTCGGCAGCCCCCAGCCGCCCCAGAACTGCGCGAGCGCCTGCTCTCCGGCCGCGCGCGCCTTCATCGCGCCGCTCAGGAGCCCGCCCGTCGGTCCGAGCAGGGTCGGGTTCTCGAGCGCCCGCTCCATGTACTCGGCCGTCGCGCTCTCCCACGCGAAGAAGCCCTTCTTCCACTGGTTCCACATGTCGTTCACGGCAATCCCCTCGGCGTGATGCGCCGCAGCTCGGCGGCCTCGGTGAAAGGAGCGGTCGTCCCCGGCGCACCCTGTGCGCGCGCGACCTCTCCGAAACATTCGAACAGCCAGCTCGTCAGGCGACGGCTGGCCGTGGCGCCGGCCGCCGCCTCGACGGTGACCTGCGTGTCGACGCGCCAGGCCTGCCCGAAGCTCCAGTCCGGCAGGTCGAGTCGGCCCGCGCCGAGCACCTCGACCTCGTAGGTGTCGGTGCCGCGGTAGGCGAGCCCGAGCGCGGTCCCGACGCTGACCTCACCGACCACGGTGTACCGATCGCCCTGCGTGAGCGGGAAGCGATAGAGCGGCACGGGCGCGTCGTACGGGAGGAGCGTGCGGCCCGCGGGCGGGTCGGGCTCCGCGCTCGCCACGCCGTGCAGCCAGAGGCCTCGCTCGTCGAGGTGGTAGACGCCGAGCACCGTGCCTCGCAGATCCACCGGCGCGACGTAGTCGCCGCCCGGGAAGTCGTCGGCGAACCACTGGTCGGTCAGCGCCATCGGTCCGACGCCGACGACCCGGTCGTCCGCGAAGTCCGCGCCCAGGTCCCAGACGCGCTGGCCGCTCGCGTCCACGACGCCGTCGAGGTCGACGCGGCGCGAGACGCCCTCCGGGTTGACGAGGTACGCGACCTCGCCGCCGATGAGCACCGGCACCTCGCCCGCCTCGAGCACGCCGTCGAGGTTCGGCACGCAGGTGAAGCGCGGCTCCTCGCCGGGCGCGTAGGGCGTGGGCCCTGGGAAGGTGCGGTTCTCGCCACAGCCCGCCAGGAGACCGAGCAGGAGGAGCATGCGGAGCGCACTCACAGGGTCACCCACAGGCTCATGCGGAGCAGCTGGGCCGGCTGCGCGCTCAGCCCCGCTTGCACGTTGTCGAGCCCCGCGAAGGGGAAGAGCACGGCGTACGCCGCGACGATCGACCAGCCGTCGTCGTTCTCGTAGCTGAGGGTCGGGTCGAGCTCGACGCCGAGCAGGTTGTCGCCGCCCGGGGTGCTCGAGGACTCGAGCGCGAGGCTCAGGACGCCGGCGAGCGAGAGCTTGAGCCGGCCCGAGGGGTGATCCAGAACCGTCAGGCTAGCGTGCGCACGTACATACGCAGCGTCGGTGATGGTGCCGATGATCTCGCGGAAGAGGATGCGGTCGACCCGGTAGTTCGGGTGAAAGCGGAAGTTGTCGGTCCGCATGTCGAACGGGGCGACGACCTGCGCTCCGTCGAGGTCACCCGGCTGGCCTGGTCCCCGGGTCGCGCTCGGGAACGCCCCGAACCCCGGCGCCGGGTCACCGCTCGCGGCGCCGAAGTCGAGCCCGAGGTCGAGCACGTCGGGCGCGACGTGGAAGCGCGACTCGAACGCGAAGCCCCACGCGAGCGAGTCGACCGGATCGCGGAGGAAGACGCCCGGGATGAGCGAGGCCTCCTCGAAGCGCCCGCCGATGATCGCGCCCTCGGCGCCGATCCGACCCCACGGGCCGTGCAGCCGAAGGTAGGCGTCGCCCGCGACGGCCTCGTAGCCGCGGCTGACGATCTGGCTGCGGCTGAGCGTGTAGTCGTCGGGCACGGGCAGGTAGCTCGGGGACCAGTCGTTGTCCTGCCAGCGGTAGGACACGAAGGCGCCGTACTCGAGCGTGGTCAGCCCGGCGCGGGTGCGTCGGCGCAGGCTGATGTCGCTCGTGACGTTCAGGAGCGCGAAGGTGAGCGTGCGCGTGTCGTCGGTCGGGTCGACGTCGAGGAAGCGCACCCCGTCGGCGCGCGGCACGTTCGGGCCGATCGCGGTCAGGTCGAACGCGAAGGTCCAGATGTGGCCGAGGAGCGGGGTGGCGAAGAAGACGCGATCGGCCGCGTCGTCGGTGTCACAGGTCGGGCAGTCGCCGCCGTTCGACTGCATGCCGAGGCCCCAGTGGCTGCCGATGCGGCCGGCCGCGATGAGCCCGAGGGGCGTGATGACCTGCGCCCACGCGCGCTTGAGCACGAACGCCGAGCCGGGCGAGCGCTGCCGGCGCGAGTCCGCGGGCGGGCCGACGGGCAAGCTCCCGAACGAGAGGTTGTCGAGCACGTCGATCCGCGCGTGCACGCTCACGGTCGAGTCGGGCACGTTGAACGCGAGGTCGGTGCGCAGCCGCATGTCGGCGTGGGTGAGCAGCTGGCCGAGCGGATCGGCCTGCGGCACCGGGAAGAGCGGGTCTCCGCTCGGCGTCGGGCCGCGGTCGAGATCCAGGTTGTGGAGCAGCTCGCCGCGCGCGCGGAAGAAGATGCGGTAGTCGACGAGGTCGGGGTCGCCCGGGTTGGGCACGCGCCGCACCACGGCCTGCGCCTCCGCCAGGCAGGGCGAGAGCGCGGCCACGACGAGGCACAGCGAGAGGAGCTTCTGCCTCACGGCGACGACTCCCCCATCTGGACGTCGTCGATCGTGGCGGGCGAGGCGTCCTCGTCCATCGCCGGGACCTCGGGCGGCGCCTCGACCACGGGCGCGCGGAGCGCGGGCGCGTCCTCCTCGCGCCCTGCTTCCAAGAAACGCAGCAGGTCGCGGAGCGACGGCCGCGCCGCCTCCACCATCGGGAAGTGGCCGCAGCGCGGGTAGACCCGCAGCTCCGCCTGCGGCAGCTCGTTCTGCAGCCGCTCGCCCCAGCTGACGCGCGAGACCAGATCCTCTCGCCCCCACAGCAGCAGCACGGGCGCCTCGATCTCGCCGTAGCGCTCGTGCTCGAAGCGCATGCCGCGCACGGTGGCGAGGGCCGCGGCCTGGGTGCCGGGGCGCGCGATGGCCTCCTCGTACGCCGTGATCAGGGCTTGCGGGATGCGCTCCGGGTCGTAGTAGGCGAGCGCCGCGCGCTCGTCGAGGCGCTGGTCGTAGAAGGCGCCGAAGAGGACCTCGCCCATTCCGTCCGCGTCGGCCCACTCCGCGAAGGTGTTGCGCTGCCCGGGATAGACGAAGGCGTCGTAGAGGGCGATGCGGTCCACGCGATTCGGCGCCTCGAGCGCGACCGCGAGCGCGACGGAGCTGCCATAGGAGTGGGCGACGATCGCGGCGTGCTCGACGCCCCGCGCGTCCATCAGCGCCATCACGAGCCGCGCCTGCGCCTGGACCGTGTAGTCGCCCTCGGGCCGGCCGCTCCAGCCGAAGCCCTTGAGGTCGAGCGCGAGCACGCGGTAGCCCGCCTCGACCAGGGCGGGGCGCACCGTGGTCCAGACGTCGAGGCTGCTCGCGAAGCCGTGCACGAGCACGATCGCCGGGCCCTGACCTTCGTCCACGAAGCGCACCCGCGCGCCCTCGACCTCGGCGAAGGTCGCGTCGCGCGGCTCGCCCGGGAGCGCCCCGGCGTGGAAGCCCAGGCAGCCCGTCAGGGCCAACGACAGGAGCAGGGCGGCGCGGCTCAACGGACCCTCCAGAGCTCCGCCGCCACGCTCGGCTCGGCGTCGGTGTCGTTGTCGCGCCCGAAGAGCTGCGCCACCGTCCCCTCGCACTCGGCGACGTAGGCGTGGCGCCGCGTGACGGTGACGAGCGCGCCGACGGTGCGGGTGATGCGCGTGTTCACCCGCAAGACGTCTCGCGTCCCCGCGGGCGTGCCGACCTGCCCGGACGCGTCGACCGTCATCGTCCAGCGCTCGGAGTAGAAGCTGCTCACCCCGCTGGCGAGGCCGGTCACGGTGGAGGTCTCGCTCCACGTCGCGTCCATCGCGAGCGGGAGCCGCCAGATCGGCATCGGCGGGTCGTACTCGAGCTCCGTGCGCGAGAAGCCGTCGCTCTCCGACACGATGCCGCGCAGCAGCACCGCGTCCGCGGTCACCTCGAACACGCCGAGGAGCGACTCGTCGCCGCTGAGGGGGAGCGAGTAGCTCGCGCCCGGGAACGCCTCGCCGTACCACTCCGCGCTCGGGTCGCGGCGCACGAAGGAGCGGTCGGCGTCGTCCGCGTAGGGCCCCTCGTAGTCCCAGATACGCGAACCGTCGGGCCGCTCCGCGCCGTGACTGTCCACGCTCGCGCCCTGGGCCACGCGGAAGGCGAGCGACACGCCGACCGGGAAGCTCAGCTCCTCGCGCGTGATCGTTCCGTCGTCGTCTCCGCAGCCCGGGGGGCCCGCGTCCGGCTCGACGTCGCCCGCGTCTTCCATCGCCCCGGCGTCCAGCTCGGGTCCCGCGTCCGCGACGCTCGCGTCCGACGGGCCCGCGTCGTCGGCACCGCCGTCGGTGGCCTCACCGGGCTCACAGGTGCCGTCCGCGCGGCACACCCCGGACGCGCAGTCGGTCCCGAAGCGACACGGCTCCACGCCCCCTTCGGCGCAGCCCGCGCCGAACACGAAGAGTGCGCCCGTCAGGAGCGCGCGCATGGCTCTGTTCCCGGTCGACATGGCGGGCCCTCAGCGAGCGCCCACCACGAGCGCGTTGCGCGCCCGGTAGCGGCGGAAGGCGGTGGCGGCGGTGAGCAGCGCGACGCTGACGAGCACGCCCTCGGTGGCGGTGGAGGCGGGGTTCACGAACTGACCGTACCCGTAGACCGACACGAGGTAGTGCGTGAAGTGCACCGCCGGGCCCAGCAGCGCCGCCGCGAACACGTCGCGGCTGTCGAGCTCCTCGACGAAGATGCCCGCCGCGACCGGGACGAGCGAGGCGCTCACGAGCCCGTAGATGCCGACCTGGGCGAAGATGCCCACGAGCTCCGGCGGATCGAGCGCCAGGCCCGCGCTGAGCACGCCCATGCCGACGAGGATCCAGCGGCTCGCCTTCAGCGCGACCGTCTGCCGCTCGTTCTCCGTCTTGCCCGCGAGCCAGCGGTCGCCGAGCTTGCCCAGGAACACGTCGTTGGCCGCGATGGTCGACGCGCCCACGAGCAGGCCGTCGAGCGTGCTCATGCCCGCCGCGAGCAGCGCCACGCTGATCAACACGCCGACCAGCGGCGAGAAGGCGCGCGTGAGGTAGATCGGCATCACCTCGTCCTGGCTCGCGATGTCCGGGAAGCGCACGCGGGCGTAGAGCCCGGCCATCAACACCAGCGCGAAGATCACGCCCACCACCACCGCGACGATGAGGTAGCGGCGCAGGTCGCTCTCCTTCTTCAGGTAGAGGCTCTTGGTGAGGATGTGCGGCTGACACATCAGCCCGGCGCCGATCACGAAGCCGCACACGTAGACGTCCCACACGCTCCCGAAGAGCGAGCTCTCGGGGTTGACCGGCGCGACCAGGTTGGCGTCCTGCGCGGCGATGCGGTCGAAGAAGGCGCCGACGCCGTCCTCGAGCAGGTAGAAGCCGCTCGCGAAGATGGCGAGCGCGACCAGGATCATCAGCCCGCCCTGGAACGCGTTCGTGTAGACGTGCGCGTAGGTGCCGCCCATCAGGATGTAGCTGAAGACGAAGATGACGATCAGCAGCACCGAGGCGACGTAGCCGAGCCCGAGCGTGTGCTGCATGACGAGCGCGGAGCCCTTGACGATGAGCACCACGAAGCTGATCGCGAGCACGAGGTTCAAGAGCGCGAAGTAGGTGCGCATGCCGGGGTGGCGGTAGCGGGCGCCGATCCAGTGGGGGAGCGTGAGCGCGGCCGTCTTCTCGCCCAGCTGGCGGAAGCCCTTGCTGAGCAGGACGAGCGCGACGATCACCCCGAGGTTGGCCGCGAGGCCGAGGTGCATCAGCGCGCTGACCCCATGCGCGAAGACGAAGCCCGGGTTGATCACGAAGGTCGCGGTCGAGGCGATCGCGGCGGCGAGCGTGATGCCGACCATGGTCGGGCCGAGATCCCGGTTGCCGAGCGCGAAGCCGGAGAAGGACGTCGTCTTCTTCATGCCGCGCAGGGCGAGCGCCGTCGTCAGGGCCACGTACAGGCCAAAGGCGCACCACGCCAACAGGTTGCGATCCATCGATCCGCTCCTCTCCGGCGGACGCCCCCGCGCCCGCTTCGCTCTCGTGGACGCCTCCCTCCCGACGGGAGAGGGGCGCCGTTTCAGAAACCGAGCCGACGGATCTCCGCCGCCCGGTCGAACTCCACCTCGGTCTCGTCGTCTTCGCTGACGATGGTCGCGGCGGTGCCGAAGCACTCCACCGCGAACGAGAACTGCCGCACCGTCGTGCGCGAGAAGCCCACCGTGCGGGTGAGCGTGGTGCGCACCCGCAGCGCCTCGAGCGGCGCGAAGGGCGTGACCAGCTCGCCGCGCGCGTCGACCTCGCTCTGGTAGGTCTCGCCGAAGTTGGCCGCGAGCCCCTGCGCCACGCCGGTCACCCTCGCCTCGGTCGACCAGCGCGCGCCCAGCTCCAGCGGGAAGACGAGCACCTTCACCGGCGGCTCGTAGGTCAGCTCCGTGCGACCCGCGCCTTCGGTGGGAGAGACCACGCCCATCAGCTCGAGCTGCGTCTCCGTGATCCGGAAGACCCCGAGCAGGTCGGTCTCGTCGCCGAGCCGCGCCACGTAGTCCGCGCCCGGGTAGCGGTCCGAGAACCAGCGCCCGTCGAGCGGCTCGGTCACGACGTCGAGGTCGTGGTCGCCGGGCAGCATGGAGGAGAGGTCCCAGCGGCGGCGGCCGTCCCCGAGGTCCGCGCCCGCAGTGTCCACGCCCACGTCGCTCGCGGTGCGGTAGCGCGCCATCAGGCCGGGGCCGAAGGGCGCCTCGGCGCGGCTGATGACGCCGTCACCGTCCGGGCGGCACAGGCCCGTGCTCGCGTCCACGCCCGAGTCCAGGCGCCCCCCGTCGCGGGGCGGCGTGCCCCCATCGGGGAGGCGCGCGTCCTCGGGCATTTGCGGCGCCGCACAAATACCGTCCGGGAGACAGACGCCGGAGGCGCAGTCGGCGTCGGTGACGCAGCGGCGCGCGGGCGTCGTGGGGTCGCAGCCCCAGAGCACGACGAACATCGCCAGCCCGCCGATGCGTGCCCGTCGTTCTGCCCGTCCTCGTGCCCGTAGAACCGTCATCCCGTCGCCCATCCCCGCACCTGCACAAAGCAGGCGGACCGTTAGTTACAGCCTCGAAACATCAGCGTCAAGCCGAATCTTGTGCAGAGCAGCATAGAAGTCCCCGAGAGACGCTCTACAGACTCCTGTGAGCACCCGTTTTCTCCATGATTTCAACTCCGGACACGCGTGTTTGCTGCGGCGCAACATTTTCTCGTTGACAGCGCGGACGGCGCCGCTTAGCTTCCAGCGCATCGAGGGCAGACGAGACGAGCCGAACAGGCATTTCAGGAGAGTACCGATGGCGACCAAGAAGACTTCGCAGGCGCAGCACGAGAGCAACGGCATGCCCTTCCCCGGCCTCCCCGGCATGGAGATGTTCCGCGGCATGATGCAGGCCCAGTCCGAGCGGTTCGAGAAGCTGTTCACGGACATCGAGCGACTCGAGCAGGAGCGCCATGAGCGGACGCTCTCCGCCCTCGAGGACATGACGCAGCTCATGAAGAGCACCCTGCACTACCAGCAGCAGCTCGGCGACCAGGTCCGCCGCGCGTCCCTCGAGGCGGCTCGGAAGAGCCTCGAGATGACCACGAGCGTCTGAGCAGCGCCGCGGGCGCCCGGCATCCCCCGGGCGCCCAGCTCTCCATCCACAGGAGGATCGACGTGAAGCTGAACGAGATGAAGGTGATCGTCACGGGCGCGGCCCGCGGCATGGGCGCGTACTTCGCGCAGCGCTTCCACGAGGCCGGCGCGCAGGTCGCGGCGGGCGACGTCGCCGAGGACGCGCTGGCCGAGCTGCCGGAGGGCATCCACCGCCGCCGGCTCGACGTGTCGAACGAAGAAGACGTGATGTCCTTCGTGAAGTGGGCGCACGGCGAGATGGGCGGGCTCAATGGCCTCGTCAACAACGCTGGCATCATCCGCGATGGCCTCCTGGTGAAGAAGGACCGCAAGACCGGCGAGGTCAAGCGCATGCCGACCGCCGACTGGGACGCCGTGATCGGCGTGAACCTCACCGGCGCGGCCCTGATGGTCCGCGAGACGGTCGCGCAGATGCTCGAGGCCGAGGAGCGGCCCGGCGTCATCGTCAACATCTCGAGCGTCAGCCGCCACGGCAACCGCGGCCAGTCCAACTACGTCGCGGCCAAGGCCGCCCTCGCCGCCAACACCGTCACCTGGGCCCGGGAGTTCGCTCGCTACGGCATCCGCGCCACCGCGGTCGCGCCCGGCATGATCGAGACCCCGATGACGAAGGGCATGCACCAGAAGGCGCGCGACGCGCTCGTGGCCGCCATCCCGGTCGGCCGCATCGGCGAGCCGGAGGACATCTGGCAGGCCGTCCGCTTCGCGGTCGAGTGCGAGTACTTCAACGGCCGCTGCCTCGACGTCGATGGCGGCCTGGTCATGACGTGAAGCCTACGCCGCGGAGCGGGTCCCGGACCCATTTCCATCCCAACCCCGTCTGCCCGTCGGGGGGCCTGGGATCCGCTCCGCGGCCTTTTTCTTCCGGGCGCAGCAGGGACACGGGCGAGACTGCATGAAGCGCGCGGACGTGGTAACGAACCCCGTGGTCGTCAAGAAGTACGGGAACCGTCGGCTCTACGACACGACGGAGAGCCGGTACATCACCCTGGAGGAGCTCGCCGAGCGCATACGGGGCGGCGACGAGGTGCAGGTCGTCGACGCCAAGAGCGGCAAGGACCTCACCCAGCAGACGCTGGCCCACATCATCCTCGAGAGCCGGGGCGCGGCGAAGCTGCTGCCGGTGCCGCTGCTCCAGCAGCTCATCCGCATGGGAGACGACGCGCTGGCGGAGTTCTTCGGCATGTACGTCTCGAGCGCGCTCGAGCTCTACCTGCACGCCCGGAGCGGGGCGCAGGCGATGATGCCCTACAACCCGTTCGCCCAGATCCCGGTGGCCGCGACGAACGCGTTCGCGCGCATGTTCGGCGGCTGGGGTGCGCCCCAGCAGCCCGCGCCTCAGCCGATGGCGCCGCCGCCGCGCCGGCCGCAGGCCGCGCCTCCCCCCGAGGACGACACCGCCGACCAGGTCGCGGCCCTCCGGAGGGAGCTCCAGGAGATCAAAGACGCCCTCCGCCCTCCCACCCGCGGAGAGGCGAAAGCGCACGAAGACGACGAGACTTGAGCTACCCTCGGCTCCCCCCATGGGACCCCACGGCGTCAGCGGCGAGTACTCTTGAGCTACAAAGACTACTACCAGGTGCTCGGCATCGGGCGCGACGCCTCGGCCGAAGAGTTGCAGAAGGCGTACCGACGCCTCGCCAAGAAGTACCACCCGGACGTCAGCAAGGAGCCCGACGCCGAGGACCGCTTCAAGGAGCTCGGCGAGGCGTACGAGGTCCTCAAGGACCCCGAGAAGCGCCGGCTCTACGACAAGTGGGGACAGCACTGGAAGGCGATCAGCGAGGGTCGCCAGCCCCCGCCGGGCAGCCCCGGCTCCTCGGAGTTCCGGTTCGACTTCGGCGACTTCGACTTCGGCGGCGCGGGCGGCGGCGGCGGGAGCGGCGGCGCGGACTTCCGGAGCATCTTCGAGCAGGTCTTCGGTGGGCAGCGCCAGTCCCGTCCAGGACACCGCCGCCGCCCTCCCCCCCGCGGGCGGCCGAAGGACCACGAGACGACGTTGACCCTCTCGGTCAAGGCGGCCTACGACGGCGGTCCGCGCGACATCCAGTTCGTCGACGCGATGACGGGCGAGCCCAAGCGCCTGACGGTGAACGTGCCGGGCGGCGTCCGCTCCGGACAGCGCATCCGCCTCAGCGGCCAGGCGGGCGGAGGCGGCGACCTCTACCTCGTGGTCGAGATCGCGAACGGGGACCTCTTCCGCATCGAGGGCGACGACGTCACGACCCCGCTCAAGGTGAGCCCGTCGGAGGCCGTGCTGGGGGGTACCGCGCCCCTGACGACCCTGGATGGGAACGTCCGGGTCAAGATCCCCCCGGGATCGAGCACGGGACGGCGAATTCGGCTGCGAGGCCGCGGTTATCCGGGTAAAGGAGGGCGTCGGGGGGACCTCTTCGCGGAGATCCAGGTCGTCGTGCCGTCCGAGCCGACGGACGAAGAGAAGAAGCTCTACGCCCAGCTCGCCGAGGTCTCCCCGTTCGACCCTCGCGATTGAGGTAAGCTCCCCTCGACGGTGCAACAGGATCACCGATGAACGATCCCCAGCGCAAACCCCCGGGCAAGCCCGACATCCCCACCCTGCGCCCGAAGGCGCTTCGTGGCGACGACCCCGATCTGCCCGCGCCGCCGCGGGTCCCGGGCCAGTCGGCCGACGAAGATCCGCGGACGCAGGCGCTCGATGTCGGGGACCTGGAGGAGCTGGACGCGCTCCTCGACGAGGCAGAACAGGACCTATCCGACGTGTCGAGCTTCGAGCAGAAGAGCGAGCCGAAAGAGGTCCTCCAGAGCGGCCGCCCGCCGGAGGAGCCGCCGCGCAAGCTCCCGACCATCGGCATGTTCGGGCCGTACCACATCGTGGGGCGCCTCGCGCTCGGCGGGATGGCCGAGATCCTGCTGGCGCGTGAGGAGAGCGAGGGCGCGGGGAGCCGCTACCTGGTGGTGAAGCGGATCCTGCCCGAGTACGAGAAGGATCAGGCCTTCGTCGAGATGTTCCTGGACGAGGCGCGGGTCATGATGCGCCTCCGCCACCCGAACGTGACCCACGTCTACAAGTTCGGGAAAGAGGACGGCAACCACTTCATCGCCATGGAGTGGGTCAACGGCGCGTCGCTCGGCAAGCTCATCCGCCGCGCGCGCAAGACGGGCGGCGTGCCCGTGCCGGTCGCCTGCAAGATCGTGGGGAACGTGGCCGAGGCGCTCGACCACGCGCACGCGGCCCTCGGCGAGGACGACCGCCCGCTCGGGCTGGTCCACCGCGACGTCACGCCCGACAACATCATGATCAGCTACGACGGCGCGGTGAAGCTGCTCGACTTCGGCATCGCGAAGGCCGAGGCGCGCGCGCACAAGACGCAGGCCGGCGTGGTCAAGGGCAAGTTCGCCTACATGGCCCCCGAGCAGTGCCGGGCCAAGGACCTCGACCACCGGGTCGACATCTTCGCGCTCGGTGTGTGCCTCTACGAGTCGCTGACCGGCCGGCCGCTCTACCGGCGCGAGACCGAGTTCGAGACGATGGAGGCCATCGTGCGCGGCCCCGTCCCGAAGCTCGCCGACCGCCTCGAGAACCCGCCCCCGGAGCTCGAGGCGATCATCGCGAAGTGCCTCGCGAAGAAGCGCGAGGACCGCTTCCAGAGCGCCGGTGAGCTCCAGGAGGAGCTCAGCCGGTTCGTCGCGAAGAAGGCCGAGGTCGTCACCGCGCGCCGCATCAAGGAGCTGATGCAGAAGCTCTTCCGCGAAGAGCAGCGGCGCGGCCCGATGGTGGACACGACGCCCTTCGGCTCGTCGTTCCACTTCGGCTCGGACGTGGCGGCGATGAGCTTCAGCACGGGCGACGGGGACGCGCTCCCCGACATGCCCGTCCCGGACATGCCCGGCCTCGAGGCCACCGCCACGCCCGCCTACGAGGGCGCGCAGCTCGACGCGGCCCACCCGGGGCGTCCGCTCGGGCACGGGCCCGGCGCGGGCCTCGTGATCCCCGACCCGGTGGGCCCGGCGGGCGCGCACCCGCTGCAGCGGGATCAGCGGCCCGCCCCCACCGCGCCGCCCAACCAGGGTCGGCCCTACTCCACGGTCGGCACGCACTCGCACCCGCCGCAGAAGAAGAGCGCCAGCACGCTGGTGAGCGTGGCGATCGGCCTGGGCGTGCTCGCCGCGGCCGGCGTCGGGCTGTACTTCGCCCTGCCCCACCTGCTGCCGCCCGAGGAGACGACGGTGGAGGCGGGTCCGGCGGCCGAGCTGACCGGCACCCTGATCGTCAACAGCGAGCCCGAGGGGGCGGAGGTCTTCGTCGACGGCGAGAGCCGCGGGCCCACCCCCGCCACCGTCGTCGACCTGCCGACCGGCAGTCACGTCGTCCGGCTCGAGCTCGAGGGCTACCAGCCGAGCGAAGGCACGCAGGAGATCCGGGCGGACCAGACGCGGAGCATCACGCAGGTGATGGAGCCCGTGGCCGTCGACGAGGGCCCGGTCGCGACGGGCCGCCTCACGCTCACCAGCACGCCGCCCGCCACGGTCTTCCACGACGGCGAGGAGCTGGGCCGGACCCCGCTGCGCAACGTCGTCCTCCCGGCCGGGCTGGTCGCGCTCGAGCTCGAGACCCCGGACGGCGAGCGGCACCGCAGCGGCGTCATGGTGCGCGCCAACGACCACTCGTCGACGCACCTCGACCTGCAGCCCCGCTGAGCGTCGCGGTCAGCGTCGGAGCATGACGATGCGCTGGTCGACGCCGCGGCGGATCCCGACCATCGCCACCAGGAAGCTCTGGGCGTAGAGCTGCTCGGCGCGGGCCGGGCCGTCGACCGGCTGTCCATTGACGTCGGTGACCACGTCGCCCACCCGAAGGCCGGCGCTCGCGGCGGGAGAGCCGTCGCGGAGGCCGACCACGACCGCCCCCGACGCGATCTGGGGGCTCACCCCATGCTGACTCCGCAGCGCGTCGGTCAACGGCGCGAGCAGCATCCCGCCCACGTCGGTCGCGTTGGCCGGCGCCGGCTGGCCGGGCGTGGGGACGCCGGGCGGACCGGCCTGAACCGCGGGGCGCGGGCGCAAGCTCACCTGCACCTCTCCGGCCTGTCCCTGGCGCTCTCGGCGGATGCGCACCTCGGCCCCCGCGCCGCGGGTGGCGATGAGGTTGCGGAACTGACGGCTCGAGCGGATCGTCTCGGAGTCGAGCCCGCTGATCACGTCGCCGCGGCGCAGATCCACCGTCGCGGCCGGGCCCGTCGGCTCGATGTCCATGATCACCACGCCGCGCGTGGCCGGGATCCCGAGCGAGCGGGCCAGCTGCGGGTTGAGGTCCTGGATCGCGACCCCGAGCCAGCCGCGGGTCACGTGGCCGTCTCGGAGCAGCGCCTCGGCGAGCGGGCGGGCCATGTTGGACGGAATCGCGAACCCGATGCCGTGGCTGCCCCCCGTGCGGCTGAGGATGGCGGTGTTGATGCCGACCAGCTCTCCCCGCAGGTTCACGAGCGCGCCCCCCGAGTTGCCGGGGTTGATCGCGGCGTCGGTCTGGATGAAGTCCTCGTAGTCCGTGATCCCCATCGCCGCGCGGCCGGTCGCGCTCACGATGCCCTGGGTCACCGTCTGGCCGACGCCGAAGGGGTTGCCGATGGCGAGCACCGCGTCGCCCTGCCGCAGATCGCTGCTGTCGCCGTAGGCGAGCGCGGTCAGGCCGTCGAGGGGCTGACCGTCGGGCGGGGTCAGGCGCAGCACCGCCACGTCGCTCTCCGGGTCGCTCCCGATCGCGCGCGCGGGCAGCTCCCGCCCGTCGGCCAGGGTCACGCGGATCTCGCTCGCGTCCGCGACCACGTGGTGGTTGGTGAGGATCACCCCGTCGGTGCTGACGATGACCCCGGAGCCGAGGCTCTGCGCCTCCTGGGGCCCGGGATCTCCGAGGAACGGCCGCAACAGATCGAAGAACGGGTTCCCGCCCGGGCCGCCCGCCTGCACGGTGCGGGTGGTGGAGATGTTCACCACCGCGGGCAGGCACGCGGCCGCGACGTCGGCCAGCTCGACGGGGCCGTCACCCAGCGCGAGCGGCGGCGGACGGGTCCCGTCGTCGCCGGTCACCGGGGTGGCCGGGCTGATCTCGGTCTCGGGCGCGCCGCGCGGATCGAGCCAGTAGAGCGCGATGGCGGCGCCGGCGGTCGCGAGCGCGAGCAGGCTGAGCACCAGGTTCAGCCCGAGCAGGAGCCCCCCACCCTTCTTCATCCGGCTCTCCGCTTCCCTTCCAGGCGACGCACGCCCGAGCGCGTCACGTCGTCGACCGGCTCCAGCGCGTCCTCGAGCTGATCGGCCCAGGCCCGCATGTAGCGGATGGCGTCACCCCGGTCGCGGTAGTCCAGGCGACGCTCCGAGAGCGGGAGCCGGCGCAGCACCGCCGGGTCGCGGAGGCGCTCCAGGTTCTCCACATCGGACAACTCGAGTCCGATCGAGAGCATCTCCTCGATGACGTGATCGATGGGGTAGCCGCTGGCGGGGCACCACTCGATGGCGTGGTCGCGCCAGTCGCCGGCCTTCTCCACCGCGATGCGGTGGATCTCGGCCCGGGACCGAGCGGTCACGGTCTGGGCCAAGTGCCCGCAATTACAGGCTCCCATGTGGGTCCAGCGGAAGCGGGAGCCCTGCTCCAGGCGAAGCGCCGTGGCGCGCAGGGCGTCGACGAGGGTTCGGGTGGGACGGGCCATCGGGGGTGCGCTCCTTCGGGCACCAACCTAGTACCACAGCGCGCGGGCGGCCTCCCGGCCCTCGGGAGGAGGGGAGCGAATCGCCGCTTCACCCGGAGTCGACCGCCACGAGAACCTGTGTCAAGGTCCGCCCCCCCGATGGGTCGATTGACAAACCCGGGTGGGTGCCAACAGAAATCGGAGCCCGTGTCGAAGTCCCTCGTCATCGTCGAGTCCCCCGCCAAGGCCCGCACCATCGCCGGGTATCTGGGGAAAGAATACGTGGTCGAGTCCTCCATCGGACACATCCGCGACCTGCCCAAGAAGAAGAGCGCGGTGCCCGAAGACCTACGCGCGCGCTTCGCGAAGGGAGACGAGCTGGGGGTGGACGTCGAGAACGACTTCACCCCCTACTACGTGGTCGACGCGGACAAGAAGCAGCAGATCGCGAAGCTCAAGAAGCTGCTCAAGGACGCCGACCAGCTCTACCTCGCCACGGATGAAGACCGCGAAGGGGAGTCCATCGCCTGGCACCTCGCGGAGGTCCTCCGGCCGAAGGTCCCGGTCAAGCGCATGGTGTTCCACGAGATCACCAAGAAGGCGATCCAGGCCGCCATCGCGAACCCGCGCGAGATCGACCGTCGCCTCGTCGACGCGCAGGAGGCCCGCCGCATCCTCGACCGGCTCTACGGCTACAACGTCTCGCCCGTCCTCTGGAAGAAGGTCACGAACAAGGGCGCCTCGGCCGGCCGCGTGCAGAGCGTGGCGACCCGCATCGTGGTCGAGCGCGAGCGCGCTCGGATGCGCTTCAACAAGGCGCAGTACTGGGACCTCGAGGCCCAGCTCGCGAAGTCGGACGGGGCGGAGCTGACGGCCAAGCTCGCCTCCATCGACGGCCAGCGCCTGGCGTCGGGCAAGGACTTCGGCGAGTCCGGCGCGGTCACCCGCAAGGACGTGGTCGTCCTCGACGAGGCCGCCGCGAAGGAGCTGGCCGGCCAGCTGAAGGGCGCGTCGTTCAACGTCAAGTCGGTCGAGCGCAAGCCCTACAAGCGGACGCCGGCGCCTCCGTTCATGACGTCGACCCTCCAGCAGGAGGCGTCCCGCAAGCTCCGCTTCGACGCGAAGCGCGCCATGCGCAACGCGCAGAGCCTCTACGAGTCCGGCTACATCACCTACATGCGGACGGACTCGACGACGCTGTCCGACGCGGCGATCACCGCGGCCCGCAAGCAGATCCAGGACCTCTACGGCGCCGACCACATGCCGGCCAAGCCGCGCTCCTACGCCAACAAGGTGAAGAACGCGCAGGAGGCCCACGAAGCGATCCGCCCCGCAGGCGACAGCTGGAAGACGCCCGAAGAGGTGGCCAAGGAGGTCGGCCGCGACGAGGCGCGCCTCTACGAGCTGATCTGGAAGCGCACCGTGGCCTCGCAGATGGAGGACGCGCGCGGCGAGACCCTCAGCGTGCGGATCGAGTCGCTGGTGGGACAGAAGAAGGTCGAGCTCGGTGTGAGCGGCCGGACCATCACCTTCCCCGGCTTCCTGCGCGCCTACGTCGAGGGCAGCGACGACCCCGAGGCGGAGCTCGAGAACAAGGAGAAGCACCTCCCGCCGCTGGCCGAGGGCGAGGCGCTCGAGGGCAAGCGCTTCGAGCCGCAGGGCCACGAGACGCAGCCGCCCGCGCGCTTCACCGAGGCGTCGCTGGTGCGCGCGCTCGAGGAGCTCGGCGTCGGCCGTCCCTCTACGTACGCGTCGATCATGGGCACCATCGTCGACCGCGGGTACGTCTGGAAGAAGGGCTCCGCGCTCATCCCCAGCTGGAAGGCCTTCGCGGTCATCCGCCTGCTCGAGCAGCACTTCCCGCAGCTCGTCGACTACGCCTTCACCGCGCGCATGGAGGACGAGCTCGACTCGATCGCCAGCGGCGAGGAAGACGTCGTGCCGTGGCTCAGCCGCTTCTACCTCGGCCCGTCCAACGACCAGCAGCCGGCCAACGTCAACGGCGTCGCGATGGGCGTCGGCCTGCGCGAGCTCGTCTCGCCCGACCACCTCGAGGCGATCGACGCGCGCAAGGTCAGCAGCGTCGTGCTCGGCCAGGACGAAGCCGGCCAGGACATCTGCGTCCGGTACGGCAAGTGGGGCGCCTACCTCCAGCGCGGAGACGAGGGCGACCGCGCCAACCTCGACGACACCATCCCGCCGGACGAGATGACGCTCGAGAAGGCGATCGAGCTGCTCGAGATGCCGAGCGACGAGCGCGAGCTCGGCAAGGACCCGGAGTCGGGCGAGATCGTGATCGCCAAGTCCGGCCGCTTCGGCCCCTACGTCCAGCTCGGCGCGACGCCGGAGGACCGCAAGGAGAAGCCGAAGACCGCCTCGCTCTTCAAGGCGATGTCCCTCGAGACCATCACCCTCGAGGAGGCGCTGAAGCTCCTCAGCCTCCCGCGGCAGGTCGGCAAGGGCGACGACGGCGAGCCCATCGAGGCGCTCAACGGGCGCTACGGTCCGTACCTGAAGCACGGCAAGGAGACCCGCAGCCTCGAGAAGGAAGAGCAGATCTTCGAGGTCAGCCTCGAGGAGGCCAAGAAGATCCTCGCCCAGCCGAAGACCCGTGGCCGCCGCAGCGCCGCCAACGCCGAGCCGCTGAAGACGCTCGGTGAAGACCCCGTCAGCGGCAGCCCGATCCAGGTCAAGGAGGGTCGCTGGGGGCCCTACGTCACCGACGGCGAGACCAACGCCTCGCTCCGCAAGGGCGACTCGATTGAAGAGATCACGACCGAGCGCGCGGCCGACCTGCTCCAGATGCGCCGCGACCGGGGCCCGGTGAAGAAGAAGCGGGCCACCAAGAAGAAGACGACGAAAAAGACGTCGAAGAAGAAGGCCAAGAAGAAGACGTCGAAGAAGGCCAAGAAGAAGAAGGCCAAGAAGAAGACGTCGAAGAAAGCCGACGGTTGAGCCGTGAGCGACGAGCCCGCACGCACCGAGAGACTCCTCGAGCCGCTCCCGGCGGTTCGCGCAGCCATCGCGTACCTGTGCGCGGTGGAACATCACCTCTCCAAGGGCGCCGAGGAGGGCTCCGAGGTCCTGCCCGACCATGAGCGCACGCTCGCCCTCGACGCGATCGCGGCGTGCGAGAACGCCGTGGGCGTCCGGCTGACGGACGAGGTGCTGGCCCTCTTCGCGAGCGAATCGAGCGCGCTCGCGCGGCGCAAGCAGATGCAGCTCTCGCTGGTCGGGGCGCTGACCGAGCAGGCCCACGACGAGGGCCTTCGCAAGAACCTCATCGCGATCGGGCGCGACGGCCACCTCTGGTACGCGCTCCCCAAGTCGCCGGACGACGAGGACCGACGCCGCATCTTCGTCTACGACGACCGCGACGGGTCGCACGCGCGCTGGGACCTGGTCCGGGTGCTGACCCAGGAGGCCGAGGCGCTCCTCGACGACGTGGAGCTCGACCAGTCGGTCGAGAACACGCTCAGCGGTGAGGGCAACGCGCAGCGCTTCGTGGTGCGGCTGGTCGACGTGTCCGACGGCGACGGCGCGGAGGAGACCACGCGCCGCGTCCGTCACGCGAAGTTCGGCCCGGGCACCGTGCTCCGCGAGATCCACGATGGGCCCGAGGCCAAGCTCGAGATCGCGTTCGACGGCGCGGGCACCAAGACCCTGCTCGCGCGGTTCGTCCAGGACGCTTGATCCGGCGAGGCGCCGACGCCCCGAACGTACGCCCGATGGTACGATGGGGGGCTTTGTCCCGGCTCCCGCATCGTTGCGTCATCGCGCTGCTCGGCCTGTGCGTGGCGGCGTGCGACCCGCCGACGCCGTCGGTCGTGTTCGTGGATCTCCTGACCGATCTGGCGCCGGGCACCGAGGCCACGCACTTCCGGCTGGAGCTGACGCACGAGCGCGGCGAGGCGCCCTCGGTGCGCACGGTCCCCGTCTGCTTTCAGGCGGAGGGCTGCGACTACCTCACCGGGGTGAGGGTGGCCGACTTCGCGGACCTGGAGCGCGGCCGCTACACCCTCGTCGGAGAGGCGTACCGCGGCGAGACGCGCGTGCTCCGCCATCCGCTCGTCTTTCGACTCGACGAGCCGCGGGTCGCCACGATGGTGCTCACCCGCAGCTGCACCGAGATCACCTGCGCGCCTGGAGAGGCGTGCACAGCCGGGCGATGCGAGCCCGAGGAGTGCTCCCCGGAGACGCCGGAGAGCTGCTTGTCGCTCGCGCAGTGTGAGTCCGCGGCCGACTGCCCGACCCCCAGCGAGTGCGCGCTCCCCGCCTGCGTGCTCGGAGCGTGCCTCGCGGCGCCCTCCGTCGACGTGTGCGCGCAGGACGAGCGCTGCGCCCCGGTGGAGGGCTGCGTGCCTGCCCCGGTGGGCCCCAACTGCGTCGACGATCTCGACGCGGACGTGGTCGCGCTCTACGGGTTCGACGACGTCGGTGGCGCCACCCTCACCGACGAAGTCGGCGCTCACCCCGGGACGATCGCGATGCCCTCGGAGGCGCGCTGGATCCTCGGCCCCGAGGGCTGCGGCCCCGCGCTCTCCACCTCCAGCACCGCGGCCCGCATCGAGCTCCCGGACGACCCCGCCTGGGACCTGACGGAAGGCTCCGTCGACTTCCACGTCTGGCACGACGGGCGCCAGAGCCACCGCGCGGTGTTCTCGCGCGACGCGAGCGACCAGGAGCGGTCGGGCCACTTCACGGTGGCCCTCAGCAACACCGGTGTCCTCATCGTGAGAACGCAGACCACCACGTTCAACGAGACCCGCTGCTACGGCCCCGCCCTCGCGCCGGGGGAGTGGCACCACGTGGGCATCAACTTCGGCGGCGCGGTCGAGGTGTGGATCGACGGCGCCGTCTCCGCACAACGGAGCGACCACGGAGGGGGCCACGCCAACTTTCGATGCGGCGAGGGTGAGGTGAGCTGGGCGCTCGCCGGCGAGGACGGTGAGAACGACAACCCCTGGCTCCTCCTCGCCGACCGCCACCTGGTCGAAGAGGAAGAGCCCGCCGATGGCATCTTGCCCTTCGAGGGCGGCGGCATCGACCGGCTGCGGATCAGCCGCGTGCGCCGCGACTTCTCGCGCCCCTGAGTCGCGCCACGGCCTCTCAGTGCTGCGGCATGCACGCGAGGCACGGCGGTGACTCGCACTCGCCGGCCCGCTCGGTGCAAACGCCGAGCGGTCCCTCGGGCGTGGTGCAGCGGTCCCCGATCCGGGCGCACGGCTCACTGGCCGCGGGCCGCGCGCCGCCCTCGGGGCAGCCCGTGAGGAGGAGCACCAACAGCCACCATGGGCGCGTCATCGTCGACGACCCTATCCTTCGACGCGATGGGCACGCAACGCACGATCTTGATCGCCGGCTGCGGCTACGTCGGCTCAGCGCTCGCCCGCGAGCTCGTCGCGGAGGGCCACGTGGTCTACGGGCTCCGCCGCAACGTCGGCGCCCTGCCCGACGGGGTGCGCGGCGTCGCGGCCGACCTCACCGACCGCGCGTCCCTGCGCGCGATCCCCTCGGACGTCGAGCAGCTGGTCTACGCGGCGAGCGCCAACGGCCGATCCGAGCAGGCCTATGAAGACGCCTACGTGCGCGGCCTGGAGAACGTGCTCGACGCGCTCTCGGCCGCGCCGCTCGAGCGCGCGCTCTTCACGTCGAGCACCGCGGTCTACGGGCAAGACGACGGCGAGTGGGTGGACGAACGCTCCCCGACCGAGCCGGCGCGCTTCACGGGCGAGGTCCTGCTCCGCGCCGAGCGACTCCTCGCGGACGCCGTCATCCACGCTTGCTCACTCCGTCTCGCCGGCATCTACGGTCCGGGGCGAACGTGGCTCGTGCGGAGGGTCGCGTCCGGGGAGGTGACCGTCGAGCGCGAGGATCACGCGGGCCACCCTCGCTACGGCAACCGGATCCATCGAGACGACTGCGCGGGCGCGCTGCACCACCTCCTCCATCTCGACGCGCCCGAGCCCGTCTATCTCGGCGTGGACGACGCCCCGGCCCCCCTCCGCGAAGTCTACGCGTACGTCGCGGAGCTCCTGGGCGTCGCCCCGCCAGTCCCCGGGGACGATGTCGGCAGCGGCCGAGGCGGCAACAAACGTTGCAGCAACGCACGACTGAAGGAGAGCGGCTACGCGCTGCGTGTGCCGAGCTATCGCGAGGGCTACCCCGAGATCGTGAGGGCCTTTCAGGAGGCGCCGTGAACCGCTCCTACTTCTTCGTCCGCCACGGACGCGCCGTCTACCAGGAGCGCGGCTTTCGGCGGTCCGCGCATCCCCCCGACACCGACTGGCCCCTCGCCCCCACCGGGCACGCCCAGGCACGCGCCGTGGTGTCGCCCCTGCTCCGGTTCGGCGTCACGCGCGTCGTCTCGAGCGATCTCGAGCGCGCCAAGCAGACCGCCTCCCCCCTCGCGTCGCTGGGCTCGCTGCCCTACGAGCACCGCTGGCCCGCGCTGAACGAGATCGCGCCGTGGAAGCTTCGCGATCCGGGCAAGCGCCGCCCCGAGTGGTGGCACGGCGTCCGGGTGGCGACCGCGATGCGGCGACACCTCCGCGGCCAGCCCGTCCACGGCGTTCGGCTGCCGCAGCTCGAGGCGCAGATGCGCGGCGTCCTCGCGGAGCTCGATCGACTCGACGAGCCACGCGTCGCGGTCGTCGGCCACGGCTACTGGATCCTCCTCTGCGCGATGCTCCTCCGCGGCCAGCCTCGGAAGCGCTGGGTCGACAACTGCTCCATCACCCGGATCGACGCCGACGGCCGCGGCGACTACCGCGTCGTCTCCTTCGCCCGCCCCTGCCACCGCGTCTGACGCGCCCCGTCGCGCCGCACGGCGGCCCGGGCTCGAAGGCCGACCTCGGGAAAAGACGCACTCGGAGCCTGGTGTAGCGGTTCTCGACTTCACTCGGCTGCGCTCGGCGCCGCGGAGGCTCTCTCGTCCGCATCCAGATCCGCAGCGGGCTCCGACTTCGATCCGCTACGCGGGCGCTGCCGGCCCGCGTCCGAGTTCGAGGCCGAATCCGAATCCGAATCCGAATCCGAATCCGAGTCCGAATCCGAGTCCGAGTCCGAGTCCGAGTCCGAGTCCGCTTTCCGCGGCCGCTCCCGCTTCCGCCTCCGCGACCGCTGCCGCTTCCGCTGCCGCGTCCGAGGCCGAGTCCGAGGCCGCCTCCGCGACCGCTGCCGCTTCCGCGACCGCTGCCGCTGCCGCTCCCGAGTTTGCGACCGCTGGCGCTTCCGAGACCGAGCCACATCGGTGTCCGAGTCCGAGTCCATCCACCTTGCGCGGTGCGGGAGGCGGGCCGTCTAGCCCAGCAGGCGAGCGGGGAGCCCGCGCCCCGGGGAAGCGGGCGCGGAGGCGGACTCGAAGGCGGGGGCGGGCGCGGAGGCGGACTCGGAGGCGGGCGCGGAGGCGGACTCGGAGGCGGACTCGGAGGCGGACTCGGAGGCGGCCGCGGAGGCGGCCGCGGAGGCCGTCGCGGAGGCGGACTCGGAGGCGGGCGCGGAGGCGGTCGCGGAGGCGGACTCGGAGGCGGACTCGGAGGCGGACTCGGAGGCGGGCGCGGAGGCGGACTCGGAGGCGGACTCGGAGGCGGCCGCGGAGGCGGACTCGGAGGCGGACTCGGACGCGGTCGCGGAGGCGGTCGCGGAGGCGGACTCGGAGGCGGTCGCGGAGGCGGACTCGGACGCGGTCGCGGAGGCGGTCGCGGAGGCGGTCGCGGAGGCGGTCGCAGAGGCGGACTCGGTCGCGGAGGCGGTCGGCGGAGGCGGGTCGCGGAGGCGGACTCGGAGGCGGACTCGGAGGCGGACTCGGAGGCGGTCGCGGAGGCGGACTCGGTCGGCGGAGGCGGTCCCGGAGGCGGACTCGGAGGCGGACTCGGAGGCGGAAGGGTCGCGGATGCGATCGCGGAAGAGGATGCAGCGGCGCGAGCGGCAGCGGGAGCGGGAGCGGGAGCGGGAGCGGGAGCGAGCGGGATCGGGAGCGGGAGCGGGAGCGGGATGGGTAGCGGGATCGGGAGCGGGAGCGGGAGCGGAAGCGGGATCGGGAGCGGGACCGCCAGCGGAGGCGGGACCGCCAGCGGTAGCGGCAGAATCGAAGCCGGGATCTCGAGATCAGCTTCGGGATCGAGCTCCGGCGCGAAGGTGGAACGACGCGCGCGACGGAGCGCCGGGCGTCACCTCGCCAGCAGCGAGCGCAGCAGCCCCTCCAGCCTCCTCGTCCTCTCCGCTCCACACCCTCCCCGGACCGCGGCCCAGAGCCTCCCCTCGCGCACCACCAGCTCCCCCTCGAGCTCCCGATCCGCCGCCTCCACCTCCAGGCTTCGCCCCCCCGCCGAGAAGCGGTGCACGCAGGCCGCCCCGTCTTCCTCCTCGCTCTCCCACCGCCACTCGGGCCCGCACGCCGCCTGGACGTCGCTCGGGAGCAAGAGGAAGCCGTCACAGCCGAAGGTCTCGGGCAAGCGCGCCGGCGCGCCGGCCACGCGCCAGGCGATCACCTCGACGTCGCCCGGCGTGGCTCCCTCGATGGGCGGCGTCAGCTCCGTGCGCGCGTGCACCCTGCCGACCCCCGCGCAGTACGTCTCGTCCGTCACCCGCGTCGTCTCGGGCCCGAACAAGGTGCCCTCCGGGTGCACGCAGCGGCGCCGGACCTGGACGCAGTCGAGACCCGTGCCGCGTGCGTCGTCGCCGCGCACCGTGCCCTCGCAGCGAGCGCCCTGCGCGCCGTCGTAGGCCCAGCGCGCGCCCTGGCGGATCGGCGCGCGTAGGTAGGGCTCGATCAGCGTGCCGTCGGGGCGCGCGAGCCCGACGACCGCGTCGTCGACGCGATGGAACGCGGGCTGGGTGTCACCCTGGCCGAAGAGCACCGCGAGGCCCTCGGCCGTGCGCGCCGTCACCCCGCGGGTCCGAGCCACGCCCCCGACGCGCTCGCGCCAGCGATCTCCGACGACCGCAGGAAACAGCACAGGCGGCGCGACGGCAGGCGCGCGAGGCGCCGCCGCTTCGTCGTCGCCACAGCCCCCGAGCAGCAGCGCCAGCGCCAGCGCCCATCCGCACGTTCTCGACGAGTGACCTCGACCACGCGCGGTCCGCGGACTCGGGATCGGCTCTGGAACGAAGCGCGTCACCGCCCGAACATGCGATAGTCCCGCGCGTGAGCAAGCGGTGGCGCATCGGGGTCGGGCTGATCATCGCGGGGCTGGTGATCGCGATCGGGTGGAGCTTCTCGCAGAGCCCTCCCGCCGACAGGGCCGCCGCGGGGCCTGCGCCGCCCTGCCCGTACGGCTTCGTGGACAGGCCGTCCGAGACCGCGCCCGTCCTTCAGCGGCTGCGCACGACCACCGACGGAGCCGCCGTCCTGGCCGCGCTCGGTCAGACCGAGGTCCGCTTCTGCTGGGGGGAGATCGCAAACCCCGTGGTCCAGGAAGGGAGGCTGCTCCTCATGAGCACGGCCGACGCGCCGCCGCAGCGCGCGGCCCGCGCCGCTCACCTGCTCCACCACGCGGCGCACGGGCTCCCCCTCCCCGATTCGATCGACGCGGACGCGGACTGCGGGGCGCTCGTGGCGCAGGCGCTCCGACGGGAGGCCGAAGCGTACGCGCTCGAGGTGCGGCTCCGCCGGAGGCTCGGGGCCGAGGACACGCGATACGAGTTCGAGCCCGTCTTCTTCGAGACCGATCCGGCGGACCAGGTCGCGCTCATCGAGGGCTACCTCCGCGCGCACCCGGACGGGGCCGAGAACCTCGAGCCGCTGGCGCGCGGCTACCGGGAGCGATGCGAGGCCGCCGTCGCCGAAGCGCGGTAAGCTCAGGTCCGATGACGCGCTCGCTCGCCCTCGTCCTGCTCGCCGCCCTCGCGGGCTGCGACGATCCCGAGGCGCCGGACGGCGGCGTACCGCCCGACGCGCCCGCGCCTCCCGCTTGCACGTGGACGCCCCCCGCCGAGCCCGAGGACATCGCCGAGCCCGAGGCGTACACGCCGCGCTGGGCGTTCGAGCCCTGGATCAGCAAGGACATCAGCGATCGCGACGACAGCTACGCGTTCGTCGATGGCTTCATCGAGCGCGACATCCCCGTGGGCGTGCTCGTGATCGACTCTCCCTGGGACGTGCACTACACGACGTTCACGCCCAACCCCGAGCGCTACCCGATGTTCGAGCAGATGGTCGACGACATGCACGCGCGCGACGTCCGCGTGGTCATGTGGGTCACCCAGATGGTCAACCGCTCGAGCTTCGACGCCGAGATGGGCGGAGACGTCTACCGCGGGCTCTCGCCCAACTTCCGCGAGGGCTGCGAGTGCGGCTTCTTCGTGCAGGGTTGCAAGACCTACGCGTGGTGGAAGGGCATGGGGGCCGGCGTCGACTTCTTCGGCGCGGACGCGCGCGCCTGGTGGCACGCCCAGCAGGATCCGATGCTCGAGGCGGGCATCGACGGCTGGAAGCTGGACTTCGGCGAGAGCTACATGGAGGAGGACGAGTTGCTCCTCACCGCCGAGGGCATGGTGGCGCACCAGGACTACTCGGAGGCGTACTACAGGGACTTCCTCGCCTACGGTCGGCATCGCAACGGGCCCGACTTCGTGACCATGGTGCGGCCCTGGGACGTCTCCTACGATCGGCGAGGCCGCTTCCACGCCCGCCCCGAGCACGCGCCCGTCGCCTGGGTCGGTGACAACCACCGCGACTGGTCGGGGCTGATCGACGCGCTCGACCACATCTTCCGCTCCGCCGAGGCGGGCTACGTCGTGTTGGGCTCCGACATGGGCGGCTACCTCGATCGCGACCAGGACGTCCTGACCCGCGAGATCCCCTTCGACCTCGAGGTCTTCCAGCGCTGGATCGGCGTCGGAGCCATGACGCCGTTCATGCAGCTCCACGGCCGACAGAACCTCGCGCCCTGGACGGTGCCGGAGCGCGTCGACGAGACGGTGGAGCTCTACCGCTACTGGGCCACCCTCCACCACGAGATGGTCGGCTTCTGGTTCAGCCTCACGCAGGAGGCCTACGCGTCCGACTCCGTGATTCTGCATCCGCAGGGCGCCGAAGCCGACTGGGCCGACGACTGGCGCTACGTCATCGGCGAGCACTTCCTCGTCGCCCCGCTGCTCGCCGCGGGCGACACGCGCGACGTCGCGCTCCCGGCCGGCGCGCGCTGGTACGACTGGTGGGACCCGAGCGGCGACCCGCTCGACGGCGGCACGACCCTGACCGACTACGCGGTGCCCGAGCGCCGCCGCATCCCGCTCTTCGTGCGCGAGGGCGCCATCGTGCCCGTCGACGTCGAGAGCGAGACGACCGGCCTGGGCAACGCGGCGTCCGCCGACCACCTCACCGTGCTGGTCTGGCCGAGCGAGACGCCGAGCGAGCTCTCGCTGCACGAGACCGACGACGTGGTGACCGCGCTCGGCGCCGCGCGGGCCGCGGACGGCGGGATCACCGTGACCGCGTCCCGGGCGCGGCGAGGTCTGATCTTCCGGATCCGCGCCACGTCCGCGCCGTCCGCCGTCGCGGCGGGAGACGCGCTGAGCGCCCACGCCGACCGCGCCAGCTTCGACGCGGCGGCCTCGGGGTGGTTCTTCGACCCGGCCGCGCGCTGGCTCTGGGTGAAGGTGCCCGCGAGCGACGGCGTCGTGCGCGTTCAGACGACGCCGTGATCGTCAGCCACCGACACCGCTTCATCTTCGTCAAGACCGTCAAGACGGCGAGCACCAGCGTGGAGATCGCGCTCTCCCGTCACTGCGGCCCCGACGACGTGATCACGCCGCTGAGCGAGCGGGACGAGGCGCTCCGCCGCGCGGAGGGGGGGCGCCCGCCGCAGAACCACCTGGTCCCGTGGTCGGAGTACGCGCCCGAAGACGTCGCGGAGCTCGCGACGCGCCGTCACCCGAAGGCCGCGTTCTTCAACCACATCGGGGCCCGCGCCGCGCGCGAGCGACTCGGCGCCGAGGTCTGGGAGAGCTACCGGAAGCTCACGGTGGAGCGGAACCCCTGGGACAAGGTGCTCTCCTACTTCCACTGGATCCAGGGCCACGACGCGGGCAGAGCGCTCGACGAGCTCATCGAGAGCGGGGACGCGTTCGCGTGCCGAGGCTGGCCGCTCTACACCGTCGACGACGTCGTCGCCGTCGACACGGTGATGCGCTTCGAGTCGCTCGAGGAGGAGCTCGGTGCCGCGTGCGCGGCGCTCGGGATCGACACGCTGGGCCGTCTGCCCCACGCGAAGTCACACTTCCGCCGCGATCGGCGGAGCTACCGCGAGGTGCTCACCGACGCGCAGCGCGACACCATCGCGCGGGCCTGCGCGCCCGAGATCGCGCTGATGGGCTACCGCTGGTGAGCGCGGTCAGCCGCCGCCGAGGTCGGCGCGGATGGGGTACTCGCGGAGCAGGGACTCGTCGAGCTCCTCCGCCTCCTCCAGCTCCATGTCGCGCTCCAGCCGATCGAGGAAGCGCTGCATGCGGGGCACGAACGTCCACGCCCCCTCCGTCGAGAGGAGGGCGCGCAGGGAGCTGAGCGTCTCCCGCTGGGCGGCGTGCTCGGCGCTGAGCTTGCGCGCGCGCTCGGGGCCCCACGCGTCGATCGTCGCCAGCGTGGGCAGGAGGATCTGGTCTTCGAGCGCCAGATGCGCTTCGAGGGAATCCAGCAGCGCTCGCGTGGCGACGGCGAGCTGACTCTCGTCCGGCAGCTCCAGCCGCCCCGTGGGCGCGCCGAGGAGCGACCGGATCTCCGCGATGGACTTGCGCAGCTTGGCGTGGTCAGCGAGCACGCGCGCACGGACCTGGCTCGGAAGGGGGGGCTCCTGGCTCATGGTTCACCTCTCGAGGAGGACATGCGCGCGGGCGCGATGTCCGCGTTGAGACGGCTCACGCTGCGGTTATCCTGCCCTCGTGACAGCTTTGAAGATCGAGTCGGACGCGGTCGAGGTGCGGGCCGGGCGGAGCGACGCGAAGGTGCTCGTCACCTGCGAGCACGCGAGCCAGCGCATGCCCGACGGCTGGGCCTGGCCCGAGCGCGATCGGCGCCTGGTCGACACGCACTGGGCCTACGACCTCGGCGCCGCGGACATGGCCCGCGACTTCGCGGCCGCGATGGGCGCGGCGGTCGTGCTCTCGCGCTACTCGCGGCTCCTGGTGGACCCCAACCGCCCCGAGGACTCCGATACGCTCTTCCGCACGCACGCCGAGGGCGAGACGGTGGAGCTCAACACGACGCACCTCCACGCGGAGGAGCGCGCGCGCCGCGTCCAGCGGCTGCTCCGGCCGTACCACGCGACGCTCGACGAGGAGGTCGCGGCCAGCCGCGCGCCCACCCTGGTTTCCATCCACACCTTCACGCCCGTCTACGAGGGTCAGCCGCGCACGCTCGAGGTCGGCGTGCTCTACGACCGGGACGAGGCGCTCGCCGAGCGCGTCGCGCAGGTGCTCGTGAAGGCGGGCCTGAACGCCGCGCTCAACGAGCCCTACTCCGGCAAGGAGGGGCTGATGTACGCGGTGGATCGACACGCTCGCGCGCACGGCCGCCAGTCGATCGAGTTCGAGGTCCGACAGGACCTGGCCACCGACCCTGCCTTCCGACGCGACTTCGACGCCCTGCTGCTCGAGATCTTCGGCTGAGAGAAGGCGAGCGCGCCGCCCCCTCTCGAGGGCGACGCGCTCTGGATGGTGGATGAGATGGGTGGGTCTCAGGGCTCGCAAGCGCCGCTGACGCGACGCGCGACCTGGCTGAGGATGGCGTCGATCACCGCCGTGAAGTCGTCCTGACAGATAGACTGCACGACCGAGGGGCCCGCGTGGTCACGCGCGACCTCGACGAGCCGGGTGGGCGGGAACGCCAGGCCGCGCCCGGGCACGTCGCACGACGGCTGAAGCCGGTTGGGGTTCGCCGGGTCCACCTGCTCCTGCATGCGCGGGTCGGCGAGCATCGCGGCGTAGTCCGGGCTCGGGCTGACGAGATCCGTCGGGACGCCGGCGACGAGCGCGAAGATCACGTCCCCGGGGTCGCTCCGCAGCGCGCGAAGGCCGTCGACGTAGCGGGTGATGGGGTGCAGGGCGCCCGCCTCGTGAGCGAAGCAGCGGAGGTTGAGATCCGTGCTGCCGTAGGTCGGCGAGGAGGGGTCGAAGAGCTCGGGATCCGACGCCGAGCAGTCGTTCTCGTCCGTGAGCACGATGGTGGCGAGCACCGAGTCGGCGCGGAGGAAGCCCGCGTTGGCGCCGTCGGCGTGTCCGCGCGTGCCCGCGTGGAAGGTCAGCGGCGACGTGGAGGGCGTGATGGCCTTGAGCGTCGCGTCGAGCTGCTGCTCGAAGCCGCAGCCGCCCGTCCCGAGGACCGCCGTGCAGCGCACCTGGTCGACGAAGGCGGCGTCGCTCCCGGGCGGGTCACCCGCGCGCAGCTCCGCGTAGCTCGGGTACGAGGCGAGGCAGCCGGGCTCGGGCTGCCCGTCCGTGCTCAGCACGCCGTCGTCGCCGAAGTCGGACGCCGCGCAGGTCGGCACCGTGTAGCCGCCGGTCCCCATGTCCGAGCTGACCGAGCCGGCGCGCAGGCTGTTGAGGGCGGGGAAGTCCTGCACTCCGTCGCCGTCGAGATCTCCCGTCGCGAGCACCTCGGCCATGCGCGGGATCTGGCTCGCGAGCGAGGCCTGCTCCTCGGTCATGGAGTTCGAGTTGTCGACCATGAAGAGCACGTCGAGGTCACCGTTGGCGCGGCCGCAGCAGCTCCCCGTGCAGGCGGTGCCCACGAAGGCGCGGCTGAAGTGCGAGGTCTCGGTGAGGGCCTGGCCCGACTCGACGCGGGTGGGCAGGGCGACGAAGGTCTCGCCCTCGCCGCGGGTCCAGAAGATGGACGCGGTGTCGGCGTCCCCCGCGAAGGGGAGCCGGACCTCGACCGGCGCGGCGAAGGTCGTGCCGGCCGGCTCGAAGCGATAGACGGGGGAGAACCCCGTGAAGCTGCCCGGGACCGCCTCGCTCGTGACGGTGACGGTGATCTCGACGTCGGACTCGAGCGCCCCGGGGGGGATGACGAGGTCCAGGTCTCCGAGGGTCAGCGCGCCTCCCGAGGCGCCGACCGTGGCGCTGGCGCTCGCGCCCTCCGGGGGGACGGTGCTGGTCCCCGAGTCGCCCGTCTCTCGCGGGCCCGCGTCTCCCGTCGTGTGGTGCGTCGGCCCGCAAGCCATCGTGAGCAGCGCCACCGCGACCCCCAACCTTCTACCGATTCCATGCATGAAGCGTCTCCTCGGGGACATCGCCCCGGCTGGATTCCGCTCATGGGTCGTCCGACGGGCGCCCGCTTTCCAACGCGGGGCTCAGGCGTCGACGAAGAGCGCGTCGGCCGGGGCGGCGAGGAAACGCGCGACCGGCTCGAAGACGTCCTGGTCGACGAAGCGGCCGATCGCGAGGTCGCCGTGCCCGTAGTCGGCCGCGCAGCCCTGGTCGACGCCCACGACGCGCATCTGCTTGTCGACGTCCCCCGCGTCCGCGCCCCAGGCGTCGAACGCGAGCGCCACGGACTCGGGCGGCGCGAGGCGGTCGTCGGCGCCCGCCACGAACAGCACCGGCGTCGTCGCGCGGCGCAGCGACTCGGTGACCGGCGTGTCCTCGAACCGGACGTCGCCGCCGGCGTGAGACCACCGGAGGAGCTCCTTCGCGAGCCCGCTCGGGATGTTCACGAAGCCGTTCACCAGCGCCCGCGCGGGCAGCCCGGGCTCGATGTTGTCCACGTTGTAGATCCAGCGGTGGATGGGGGTGTGCAGCCACTCGGCCGCGAAGGCGAACATGCGCGACGCCAGCCGCAGGCGGAGGGTCGGCACGATCCAGTGAGGCACCCAGCGGGCCAGGCGAGCGATCGCCGCGAGCGGGGGTCGGACCCTCGCCGGCGAGCCGATCGTCACCGCGCGGCGCAAGACCGCCGGCAGGAGCGTCTGGCCGAGGCTCGCGTAGAGGAGGATGCCGCCCATCGAGAAGCCGACGTAGTCCAGGCGTTCGGCGCCCGTCCGGGTGAGCACCTCGCGGACCGCGAGCGGCAGGTCGTGGCGCGCCATCGCCTCGAAGCTCGCCGCGCGCTCCTGCGCCCACGGCAGATCCTCGCGCCCAGAGCGCAGGGTGAGCAGCCAGACGTCTCGCCCGTCGCGCGCCAGGTGGCGACCGAGCGAGAGGTCCTCCGTCATGTCGTTGTTGCGATGGTTCAGCGCCAGGCCGTGCACCAGGAGCACCGGGGGCGCCTCGTCGTCGGGGTGCTCACCGCGCGGGAGGCGCCGCAGCTCGATCGCGCTCCCGTCCTCGGTCGCGATGCGCTCCTCGAGCGCGTAGTCGAGCGACAGCGAGAAGCGCGCCACCCAGTAGCGGTAGTGCAGCCACGCGCCGACGACGAAGGCCAGGAGCAGCGCCACGAGCATGCCGATGATCACGAGGTCCTCCGGAAGCGCGCGATGGTGGCCGCGCTCGGGTTGACGCGCACCTCGCCCGCGTCGGCGTCGACGAGGACGCGGTCACCGACGCGCGCCCAGGCGAAGAGCCCGCCCACCTCGCTGACGACGGGGAGCTTGGCCGCGCGCGCGACGCGCACCCCGAGGCCGTCCTCGGCCAGCTTGCCGCTGCACGCCACCGCGGCGGCGCGGTGCGCGACCGCGTTGAGCACCAGCAGCGCGGGGAGTCGATCGGTGACGAGGAGCGCGGCGCCCTGAGACGGAATGCGCTCGTCGATCACGCGGGCCGCGACCTGCATGCAGAAGGTCTCCGCCTCGACGGAGCGCGCGGTCGAGGCCTCGTTCGGCGCGTTGCCCGCGTAGACGGCGCGCGCGTAGGCCCGCGCGACGTTGCGGAGCGCGACGGCCGGGTTGAGCTCCTTGTCGGCCTCCTCGGCCACCAGCGCGCGGAACCGCTGGTCGTCCCAGAGCAGGAAGAGCCCGGCGAGGGTCTCGCGCGCCTCCGGTGGCAGCTGCTCCGCCGCGCGCGTCAGCTCACGCGCCGTGGCCTCGAGCCCGTGCTCCAGGCGCAGGCGCCGCACCTCGACGTCGACGTCCTCCGCCATCCCGCGTGCGCGCGCGAGCGCAGCGAGACCCTCGAAGGTCGGCGAGGTCTCCACCCGCCCGAGCACCGCGCCCGGAGACAGACCGCGTCCGCCGAGCTGCGCCTTGCGGGGCGCGTCATCGGCGTCTCCCTCGCGGCGCGCGCGGGCGCGCTCGAGCGCGTAGGCGAAGCTGGTCGCGAGCGCGGTCGCGAGCACCACCTCGTCGCGGGTGAACGCGCGCCCGATCCGGCGCTGCAGGACGAGGACCGCCTCGGCGCGCCGCCCCACCAGGATCGGCAAGGCGAGGAAGATCGGGTACTGCTCCTCGCCGAGGCCGGGCACGGGCTTGAAGTGCTCGTCGTCGGCCGCGGTGGAGACGGTGACCGGGCGCATGACCTCGGCCGCGAAGCCGGTGATGCCCTCCCCGACCGCCAGGCGCACCTGACCGATCGCCCCGCCAGGGAAGCCGACGTTCGCGCGCATCACGAGCACCTGCGCGTCCGGCTCCTCTTCGCGCACGTAGATGGAGGCGACGGGCGCCTCGATGACGGCGGCGACCTCGCTGCACAGGACGCCGAGGACCTCGGCCAGCGGCCGGGGGCGCGCCGCCTCGTCGATCAGATCGAGGATGCGCTCGATGCGCGGGTCGTCGCGCTCGTGAACCCGGACCTCGACGTTGCGTTCCCCCGGCACGGACCGAGTATACGTCGCGAGGAGGCCCGGCGCAGGCGTCGACGCCAACGTTCGCGGAGCGGAAACGAGGCCGAAACCGGGCCCCTGCGCGCCGCGCTCACTCCTCCGCGGGGAGCGTGGTGACGTCGAAGTCGTAGCTCCGCGCCCCGCTCGAGATCGTCACCGTGATGGTGTCTCCGTCGACCCGAGAGAAACCGAGCGAGAGCGTCTTCGACTCCGGCGTGGTGAGCGTGTAGGTGCCCGCCTGCGGCACCGGGTCGACCCAGCGCATCTCGACGCCGTCGATGCCCAGCGTCCAGGTCCCCGACTCGCCCTCCCACGCGCGCGTCCCGTCCACGCCGAAGCCCTCGAAGATGCCCCCCTCGAGAGAGCGCTGGAGGCGATCGCCGCTGCCCGTCGCGCTGCGCCCGTCGCTCAGCCGGGTCCAGGTCAGCTCGTGCACCACGTGCCGCGTCTCGTCGGCGAAGCTCCAGGTCACCATCGCGGTGCCGGTGACGGTGACGCGATCGTCGTTCAGGTCCTCCCACCGGTGCGAGACCACGACGTCGTCCATCTCGTTGCGCATGACGGTGATCGCGTGCACGCCGCCATAGGTCTGTCCGCGATACGTGCAGCTCCCCGGGTTGGCGCCGTACTCGATGGAGAGGGTCGCGCCCTCCACCGTGATCGCCGCGCAGGGCAGCTGCGACTCGATGAAGCTCGACAGCTCCATCGCCGCGTCCTCCGCCGCCATGCCGATGGTGAAGCGCGTGCCGATCTCGACGCTCCCCGACGTGAGCGCCTCCGCCTCCGCCGCGAGCCCGGCCTCCTCGAGCGCGGCCGAGGCCTCCGCGCGCGTGAGCGCCTGGCAGCCGATCGCGCCCACCGAGAAGAGCCCCGCGACCAGCAACACACCCACCCAGCTCCGTCGCGTCATCTCCACCCTCCGTGCAATAGCGATATCTCCATCACCGACGAAGTGATAGATGAATCATCTCGGCGCACGAATCAAGGGGTGCTCCCGCAAAATCACGCCTTTTCCCCGAAAACCCCTGAGGATACACCCATCAAAAGGTCCTCAGACGTGGCTAGTATTCAGGCCTTTCGAAGGGCCTGCTCCCCCGCCACGTGATACAGATGACGGCGAGGGAACGTGACCGAGCAAGGTGGCAGAAAGCGACGCCGGAGCCGGGAGCAGACGCGGGACCGCATGCTGGAAGCGGCGGTGGATCTCCTGCGCAGCGAGGGTCTTCCGTCGCTCACCACGGTGCGGGTGACGAAGGAGGCGGGCATCGTGCAGTCCGGCTTCTACGCGCACTTCAAGAACCCCGAGCACCTCCAGCAGGAGCTCGCCGAGCGGGTCGGCCGCGAGCTCCGCGAGCACATCGCCACCTGGATGGCGGCGCTGCGCGCGAGCGAGCCCGGCGAGCCGGCGCTGAAGGCGAGCTACCTCGGCATCTTGCGGCTGTTCTCCGAGCAGAAGCCGCTCGTCGATCTCTTCCTCCGCTACCGGCGCAGCCCGTCCCCGCTCGGCATGGTGCTCGGGCACTTGCACACGCAGCTCCGCGCCGACTTCTTCCAGTACCTGCGAGAGCGGGCCGGTGAGCCCGACGCCATCCGGCCCCACCTCGGCACCATCGGCGTGCACGCCGACACCCTCGTCGCCGCCCTGCTGGGCGTGGCGGAGGGGGTGGTCGACGGGCGCATCGGCGATCTCGACTCCGCCGCGACCGAGCTCGCCGCGTTGACGCACGAGCCGCTGCGCCGCTTGATGATGTAGCGAGCTCTCAGCCCGGGCTCTCAGCCCGGGTCGGCGTGCGTGCAGAGCACGGGCACGGGGCTGCGCCGAAGCGTCCGCTCGGCCGTGCTGCCGAGGAGCAGGTGGGCGAGGCCGGTCCGGCCGCGCGTGCCCATGACGATCATCGTGGCCTCGAGGCGCTCCGCCGCGAGCGGCACCGCGACGCTGGCTTCGCCTACGCCGACGACGACCTCGAGGTCTTCGCCGACGATCTCGCGGACCTCGGCCGAGAGGCGGTCATGCAGCTCGCGCACGGTCGCGCTGACGGCGGCCTCACCGAGCCTGAGCGGATCGTCGCTGTCCTCGAGCTGGTCGTGGTCCGGCGGAGCGCTGTGGAAGACGATGAGCTCGGCCTCACACGCGGTCCCCAGCTCGTGCGCGACTCGCACCGCTGCCTTCGACGCCTCGCTGAAGTCGACCGCGACCAGCCAACGCCCGTTGCGAACGTGGTGCGGGTGCTCCTCGTGACGCGCCGCCACGAGCACGGGCCACTCCGCGTGACGAACGATCCGGTCGGCGGTGGTGCCCAGGATGTGCTCCGTCAGCGCGCCGCGCTCGGCCACCCGCGGCCCACCCTCTCCGTGGGGACCGACCACGAGCAGCGACGCCTGCAGCCGCGCCCCCGCCTCCAGCACCTGCTCCCACGGGCGCCCCTCGAGCAGCTCCGCGTCGGCGTGAGGCCCGAAGCCCTCCGCCCTGACGCGCTCCTTCTCGAGGGCGGCGGCGCACGCCTCCACGCGCGTCTTGAGGCGCTCTCTGAGCACGCGCTCCGCCTCGTTCTGCGGCGGCGGCGCCTCGGGATCCGGGCCGGGGCCGGTCACGTGCACGATGTGGAGCCGACGGCCGGTCGCGGACGCCATCCGAGCGGCCAGCTCCACCGCCCTCCCCCCGGTCGCGCCCAGGTCCGTCGCACACAGAATCGGTCCTCGCTCGCTCATGCAGGCTCCCTCCTCGTCGTGGGGCATACCAGAAATCGGGTCCTCGCCGCGCGGTCCCTCGCTCGCGGCCTCGAGATGAGGACTGCGTGTCGGAGGTTCAGCATCCGTGCCAGTCTCCGTTCGCGTGGCCCGCTTCGTGCTGAATCGGCCAACCGAGACTCAAACTCCCCCGGCAGGGGGAAATCGCCCCGCCAGCGGCGCACTCGATGCGCCGCGGCGCAAATCATTCGCCGAGGTGATGATGGCCAGCCCGATCCGAACGATTCTATGCCCGGTCGACTTCTCTCCCGAAGCGGAGGAGGCCGTGCGATACGCGGTGTCGCTCGGGGAACGCATCGGCGCGTCCGAGGTGAAGCTCCTGCACGTGCATCAACCGGTCGCGCACATCTTCCCGGAGAGCGCGGTCGTGTTCGACTCCGAGGTCCTGTCGGACGCGCGGGGGCGCATGGCGCGTCAGCTCGAGGACCTCGCCAAGCGCTACGGGAGCCACGGCGTCGATCTCAGCACGCGGCTGGTGGACGGCATCCCGTACGCCGCCATCGTCGAGCACGCGCAGGAGATCGGGGCGGATCTCATCGTGATGGGCACGCACGGCAGGACGGGCATCGCGCACTTCCTGCTCGGCTCCACCGCAGAGCGCGTGGTCCGCGCGTCGCGCATCCCGGTGTGCACGGTGCGCCTCCCCGAGTAGAAGCGAGGGCCGTTTGCTCGTCCCCGCGCGGCGCTTACTTCCCTGGCGTCATGACCCACGGAACCGGCTACAACACCCCGTCCTCGCACGAGATCTACGATCTCATGTACCACCGCCGCCGCCAGCTCGCCGCGCTGATGCTCAAGGCCGCGCGCGACGATGAGCTGCAGCGCGAGCTGGACTCGCTCGATCGAGACATCGCACGCGGCGTCGACGCGATCGAGTCGATGGAGGAGACGGAGCGGCTGCGCTTCGCGCGCACGCTCAAGAAGCGCATCGACCAGCACGAGTAGCCCTCCTTGCGCCCGGCCGCCGATGCGTCGTAGGTCGGGCGGATGGAACACGGCAGAGGCATGGAGCCCTGGAAGGGCAAGGTCGCGCTCGTCACCGGCGCGTCGAGCGGCATCGGAGCGGCGACCGCGCGCAGGCTGAGCGCGGACGGCATGCGGGTCGCGCTCGCCGCCCGCCGCGAGGACAGGCTCGACGCCCTCGCGGCCGACCTCCCGGGGGAGGCGCTCGCGCACGCGGTGGACCTCCGCGACACCGCCTCCATCGACGGGCTCTTCGACGCGATCCGCGCCCGCTGGGGCGGCGTCGACGTGCTCGTCAACAACGCGGGCCTCGGGCGGGACGCGCCGCTCACCAGCGGCGACACCGAGGCGTGGCGCGAGATGCTCGAGGTGAACGTGCTCGCGCTCGCGGTGTGCACCCGCGAGGCGGTGAAGGACATGCGCGCCCGGGGCGACCGCGGCCACGTCGTGCACGTCAGCTCCATGGCCGCGCACCGCGTTCCCCCGGGCAGCGGCGTCTACTCGGCGACCAAGTACGCGGTGCGCTCGCTGACGGAGGGCCTGCGCAAGGAGCTGCGGGAGCTGAAGAGCGCGATCCGCGTCACCGCCATCAGCCCGGGCTTCGTCGAGACCGAGTTCGCGGCCGCCTATCACGGCAGCGAGGACGCGGCGCGAGAGACCTACGGGCGCTACCCCGTGCTCCAGCCGGACGACATCGCGGACGCGGTGGCCTGGGCCGTGGGCGCCCCGCCCCACATGCAGGTCCACGACGTGCTCATCCGCCCGACCGAGCAAACTAGCTAGCCCCGAATCAAGCGCTTCGCGCTTGCTCCGGGCCTAGCAATTCTAGTCAGGGGCTTTTCGCAAAAGCCCCTCGCTGCGGCGGCAAAGCCGCCTTCGCTTCACCCGAAAACGACGCGCCTGCGGCGCTTCTAGCCCCAAATACAGGCGCACTGTGGAACCAGGCGCCGGATTTGGAGCTAGCTGGCGTCTCGGATCTTCTCGAAGCCGCTGATCAGGTGCAGGTCGCGCTGCGGGAACGGAATCTGGATCCCGTTGTCCCGGAAGGCGCGATCGATCGCGAAGCGCAGGTCGCTGCCCACTCGCGGGCGGGTCTGCGGGTCGCTCAGCCAGACGCAGAGCTCGAAGTCGAGCGAGCTGTCGCCGAAGTCCCGGAAGAGCGCGGCGGGCTCGGGGCTGTCGAGCACGCGCCCGTCGGCCTTGGCGACCTGCTCCAGCACGTCGCGCACCCGCTTGACGTCCGAGCCGTAGGCGACGCCGACCGAGACGCGCAGCCGGCTGACGCTCGTCGGGGCGCTGAGGTTGCGGACCTCGTCGCTGATGAGCTTGCTGTTGGGCACGATCACCGAGATCCCGTCCCGCGTGATGACGCGCGTCGCGCGCATCTCGATGGAGACGACCTGGCCCTCCGTGTCTCCGGCGAGCTCGACGAAGTCGCCCTTCTGGACCGGCCGCTCGATCAGCAGGATCAGCCCGCTGATGAAGTTCTGGGTGATGTTCTGGAGGCCGAAGCCGATGCCGACCGACACCACCGCGCCGAGCGCGGCCAGCGCGGTCATGTCGATCCCGACGTTGTCGAGCCCGAGCAGGATGCCGCCGACGATGATGACGTACTGGCCGATGCGACCCACCGCGTACGCCGCACCCTCGCTCGCGCCGTGGGTGCCGCGGGTCAACACGCGCTGCGCGAGTCTGCGCACGAGGGCGCCGACGATGGCCGCGAGGACGATCGTGACGAACAGCACGACCAGCGAGCCGGGCGTCACCCCGGTGTCGCCGAGGTGGAACAGCTCTCGATCGAGCTCGTGCCAGAGCCAGTCCATCGAGGGAGGATCGCTCTCCCCGCGCGGGCGGCCAAGAAAGCTACTCGGCGCCGAGGCCGATGAGGCGCTCCTCCGCGCGCGCCGCGGCGTCCGGATCGCGGTCGCGCACCCGCTCGAGATAGCGGCGGTAGGCGGCGATGGCGTCGTCGCTGCGGCCGAGCTGCTCGTAGCAGTAGGCGAGGTCGAAGATGGCGCCCGTCTCGTCGGTGGTCCGGCGCAGCCCGGCCTCGTAGTGCCGCGCCGCGTCTCCCCAGCGACGCATCCGGCGGAAGATGGTGGCCAGGTTGATGTTGAAGCTGGCGTTGTCCGGGTCGCGAGCCAGCGCGGACTGCAGCGCCTCGACCGCCTCCTGATCACGCCCGGCGCGACGGAGCGCCACCGCGAGGTTGTTCAGCAGGTCGGGGTCGTTCGGGATGTGCCGGAGCCCGCTGCGATAGGCGCGGATGGCCGCGTCGTGGCGCCCGAGCTGGCTCAGACACGCGCCGAGGTTGGCCCAGCCGGACACCTCGTCGTCGTCGAGCTGCGTGGCCCGCTCCAGCCGCGGCACCGCCTCCTCGCAGCGGCTCAGCCGCGCGAGCACCGAGCCCACCATGCGCTGGCCCGCCGCGTCGTTCGGCTCGATCTCGATGACCCGCTCGAAGTGCACGAGGGCCTCCAGCAGCCGCCCCGCCTGGCGGTGCAGCCCACCGATGGTGAAGTGCGCCGCGGCGTGATCGGGGCGGAGGCGCACCGCCTCCTCGGCCGCGCGCAGCGCCTCGGCGGGCCGGCCGGCCTGCTTGAGCCGGAGCGCGAGGTTGTACTGAGCCTGCGCCGCGTCCGGGCCCTGCGCGCGGATCCGCGGCGCGGGCAGGGTGAGGGCCACGCCGACCGCGAGGGCGGCGGTGAGAAGAATCCATCGGAACGACATGCTGTTCTCCCGTCCCGACCTCTGACGCGGCCGAGACCTGGACATTCTGGCACGAGCCGCGTTCAACCGCGGCCCGACCCGCCGTTTCGTGCCACCGGTGGACCGAGACGATAGAGTGTGGCGATGAGCGCACGCTGGCTGGCCGTTTGCTGCGCGCTCGCCCTGGGCTGTGGGCCCGAGGCGGCGCCGCGCGCCAACGCGGCCGCGCTCATCGGCGCCGAGGCGTCGTCCAAGGCCGGCGGCGAGGAGATCGTCCGGCCCCTCCGCGTCGCGGTCATCGGCGACCTGAACGGAGGCTACGGCGCGCGGACCTACGGCGACGCGGTGCACGCGGCGGTCGACCGGCTCGTCTCCATGTCCCCCGACCTGGTCCTCTCGACGGGCGACATGGTGGCCGGCCAGCGCCGCGGGCTCGACTACGAGGGCATGTGGGCCGGCTTCCACGCCGCGGTCAGCGACCGGCTCGCCGAGTCCTCGATCCCCTTCGCCGTCTCTCCCGGCAACCACGACGCCTCCGGCTACGCCCGGTACGAGGGCGAGCGCGGCGTCTACGTCGAGCAGTGGGAGGCGCGCCGCCCCGACGTCGAGATGGTCGACGCGACGCACTACCCGCTTCGCTACAGCTTCCGGGTGGGCCCCGCGCTCTTCGTCGCGCTCGACGCCACCACGGTCGGCCCGCTGGACGCGGCGCAGATGGACTGGCTCGACGCGCAGCTCGCCGCGACCCGGGCGCCCGTCCGGGTGGTCTTCGGCCACGTGCCGCTCCACCCCTTCGCGATCGGCCGCGAGCGGGAGACGATCGGGGATCCGGCCCTCGAGCAGCTGCTCATCCGCCACGGGGTGGACATGTTCGTCAGCGGCCACCACCACGCCTACTACCCGGGCCGCCGCGGCGCGATGCGCTTCGTCTCCACCGCCTGCCTCGGCGGCGGGCCGCGGCCGCTCATCGGCGAGCACGAGCGCTCCGCCCGCAGCGTGCTGATGCTGGAGATCGACGGCCGGGGCGTGCGCACCGTCGAGGCCTACGCCGGCGAGCGCTTCGACGAGCGCATCGACCGCGCGACCCTCCCCGAGCACATCGGCGTGCTCGACCGCGACGACCTGATGGCGCCGCGGCTCGTGCTGCGCTGACGCGTCAGCGACGCGGCCCGAGGAGCGGAGCCTCCAGCAGCCGCTCTTCGCCTTCGCCCGGCACCTCGTCGACGCGACGGACCCGCACGCGCACCACCTGGCCCTGCTCGAAGCGCTCGCGCGGCACGTCGACGTAGATCGCGATCTCCCGGTCCGAGAGCGACGGGAGCGCGAGCGCGTCCGCGCTGAGCGTGACCTCGTGGCCGTCGACCGGGATCGCCTCGATCTCGAAGCGCGCCTCGTCGGGCCCCTTGTTGACCAGGTGGACCTGGAAGAGGTTTCGCACCGTCGCGTCCTCCGTCTGCGCGTTCAGGACGTGGTAGGGCGCGCCCCGCAGCCGCAGGAGGTTCGCCTCGAACGACACGTGGCTGCGGAAGGCGAAGAACGCCCCGACCGCCCACAGCGCCACGACGCCGGCGTAGAGGAAGACGCGCGGGCGCAGCCACCGCCTCGGCCGGTGCTCGAGACCGTTGAGCGAGTCGTACCGGACCAGCCCCGTCGGCCGCTTCAGCTTGGTCATGATCTCGTCGCACGCGTCGATGCAGGCGGTGCACCCGATGCAGTCGAGCTGCAGGCCGTTGCGGATGTCGATCCCGGTCGGACAGACGACCACGCAGCGACCGCAGTCGACGCAGTCTCCCGCGCTGGCGTCCTTGACCTTGCCGCGGGGCTCACCGCGGAGCGCGTCGTAGCCGACGACGAGGCTGTCCCGATCCGTCATCACGGACTGGAGGCGCCCGTAGGGGCAGACGATCAGGCAGAGCTGCTCGCGGAACCACGCGAAGTTGCCGTAGAGGATCACGCTCGTCACCGCCATCCAGGTGAACGCGCCCGGATGCGCGGAGGGCGACGCGCCGATCATGGAGAGCATCGACGGCATCGAGACGAAGAAGCTCAGGAAGATGTGGCTCACCCCGAGCGCGGCGACGGCGAAGAGCAGGTGCTTGAGCGCCTTGCGCCAGAGCTTGTCGATCGACATGGGAGCCGCGTTGCGACGGAGGCGCGCCTGCCGGTTGCCCTCCACGAGCCGCTCGATGCGCCGGAACACCCCCTCGAGGAAGACGGTCTGCGGACACGCCCAGCCGCACCAGACGCGACCGAGCACGGTGGTGGCGAAGAAGAGCGTCAGCCCCACCCCGCTCAAGAGGAAGAACACCAACCAGAAGTCTTGCGAGTTGTAGGTGCCTCCGAAGAGGTAGAAGCGCCGCGCCGCCACGTCGAGGTAGAGCGCGGGCTTGCCGCCGACCTGGACCCAGGGGAGCAGGGCCCAGATGGCGATCAGCGCCGCGAACACGACGTAGCGGAGCCGCACGAAGCGGCCCTTGACGTCCGCGGGGTGGACGAAATTGCGGCGGCCGTCGCGCGCGATGGAGCTCGCGGGAGGATCCACCACCGGGAGGTGCACGCGGCCGTCGTGACTCATCGATGTCTCCTCAGGCGCCCGGCGGCGCCTCGTCTCCGGTGACCGCGTGCTCGGACTCCCCCGGCGCCTCCTCGGGCGTCTCGGCTTCCCTCTCCTCGGGCGACGCGTTCGGATCGAAGGGCTCGCCCTCGGCCGGGCGCCCCCCCTGCACGTTGGTGTTCCGCACCGAGAGCAGGTAGGCGGTCACCGCCTGCACGCGCCGCTGGCCGAGCGCGGCGCCCCACTCCGGCATGCCGCTCGAGCCGGCGAGGCGCGCCCGGTCGGAAGAGATTCCGTCGAGGATCGACCCGTAGATCTGCAAGGGTCCCCCCCCGTGAAGCCAGGCGTCATCGGTGAGGTTGGGCCCGATCTGCCCCTGCCCCTCGGCGCCGTGGCAGGCGGCGCAGGTCGTCTGGAACGTCTCGCGCCCCTCCGCCACCGTCGCCGCGTCGCCCGCGAGCACCTGCAGCGTCTCCGCGTCGACCTCCCCGGCCGCCGCGCGCGCCGCCATCGCCTCCGCGAAGAGCTCGGGCGTGGACGACGCCATCTCGAACTCCTCGTAGACGAACCAGTATCCGATCGCAAAGGCGATGGCGCCGTAGAAGGTCCACAGCCACCACATCGGGAGCGCGTTGTCCGCCTCCTCGATGCCGTCGTAGACGTGGATGATCTCGCCCTGGATCTCGTCGGTCCGCTTGACGTCACCCATGGCGCGCCTCGCTCTCTCCTTCGAGGGGCAGGTTGGCCATCGCGTCGACGTGGGCGCGTTCGGCGCGGAGCACCCGCACCACCGCGAGCACGAAGACGGTACAGAACAGCAACATCGCGATCAGCGGCCCCGCCAGCAGCGGGCTGTCGCTGAAGAAGTCGCGGGTCATCTCGCTCATCATCGGGTCACCTCCTCGCGATCCTCCGGGATCTCGCTCACCTGCACCGGCGTCGGCCCCTCCTCCTCCGGCGCGCCTTCCCATTCGGACGTGTTCCGCCCGAGGCGCTCGAGGTACGAGATGAGCGCGACGAGCTGGCTCTCCTCGAGCGGCAGATCACCCCTCGCGCCGTTCGGCTCCACCTCCGGCGCCAGCTCCGACGCGATGAAGGCGGCCTGGGCGCGCGCGTCGGCCTCCCCGCCGAGCACGGCCGGGTTGTCGTAGGGCACGCCCAGCAACTGCATGACGCCGAGCTTCTGCTGCGTCTCGTCGAACGGGACGCGCGTGGCTCGCAGGTGTGGGTACGACGGCATGATCGAGCCCGGCGACGTCGAGCGGGGATCGATCATGTGCTCGTAGTGCCACACGGCGCCGCGGTTCTGGCTGCTCTCTCGCGCCAGGTCGGGGCCAGTGCGCTTGCTTCCCCACTGGAAGGGGTGGTCCCAGATGCTGTCGTCCATGGTGGAGACGCCGCCCGGATAGCGCGCCGCCTCCCACGTGAAGGGTCGGATCATCTGCGAGTGGCAGTTGTAACAACCCTCGCTGATGTACACGTCTCGACCGTGGAGCTCGAGCGCCGTGTAGGGCCGCATGGGCGTGTCCCGACGGTCCTGCTCGCCGATGATCACCGACGGCACGATCTCGGCGACGCCGCCGATGAGCACCGCGATGGTGGTGAACACGGTGAAGAGCAGCGCCTTGCCCTCGAGCACGCTGTGCCAGCCGGGACCGTCATCGCTGCCCACCTGGATGGCGATGGTGCCGAGGATCGTCACGAACACGGCCGCGGAGATGAGCAGGGTCGAGGCGAGCTCGTTCACGAAGGCGACGGCGCCGACGAGCACCGCGACGACGGTCACCAGCTTGACGGGGTTGCTGAGCACGATCGCTCGCCAGTCGACCTCGTCCTCCTCCGGCTCGACCACCACCTCGACGGTCGTCTCGATGGGCTTGCGCCCGCGGATCGTCATCACGAGGTTGTAGGCGAGCATGAAGAAGCCAGTGAGGTAGACGGTGCCGCCCGTGAGGCGCGCCCAGTACATCGGGCGGATGGCGTCGAGCGTCTCGAGGAAGCTCGGGTAGAGCAGTCCGCCGTCGGGCGTCTCCGCGCGCCACATCAGCCCCTGCGTCACGCCGCTCACCCACATCGAGACGACATAGAGGAGGATGCCGAGGGTCCCGAGGTAGAAGTGCGCGTCGGCGAGCTTGCGGCTGTAGAGCTTGGTGCCGAAGAGCCGCGGCACCATCCAGTAGAACATCCCGGCGGCCATGAAGCCGTTCCACCCGAGCGCCCCGCCGTGCACGTGGCCGATGATCCAGTCGGTGTAGTGGCCGAGCGAGCTGACCGAGCGGATCGAGAGGAGCGGCCCCTCGAAGGTGGCCATGCCGTAGAAGGTCACGCCGGCCGCGAAGAACTTGAGGACCGGGTCCCTGCGCACGCGATCCCACGCGCCGCGGAGCGTCAACAGGCCGTTCAGCATGCCGCCCCAGCTCGGGGCCCAGAGCATGAGGCTGAAGACCATGCCCAGCGTCTGCGCCCACTCGGGCAGCGCCGTGTTGAGCAGGTGGTGCGGGCCGGCCCAGATGTAGATGAAGACCAGGCCCCAGAAGTGGATGATCGAGAGCCGGTAGCTGAAGACCGGGCGGTCCGCGGCCTTCGGCAGGTAGTAGTACATGATGCCGAGGACGGGGGTGGTCAGGAAGAAGGCGACCGCGTTGTGGCCGTACCACCACTGCACGAGCGCGTCCTGCACGCCGCCGAACACCGAGTAGCTCGTGAACGAGAGCCCCGCCGGGATGGCGAGGTTGTTCACCACGTAGAGCACGGTGATGGTGACGATGGTCGCGATGTAGAACCAGATCGCGACGTAGAGGTGCTTCTCGTTGCGCTTCTTCAGGGTCCAGAAGAAGTTGATCGCGAAGATCACCCAGACGAGCGCGACCGCGATGTCGATCGGCCACTCGAGCTCCGCGTACTCCTTGGACTGCGTGATGCCGAGCGGGAGGGTGATGGCGGCCGACAGGATGATCGCCTGCCAGCCCCAGAAGTGGATCTTGGCCAGCAGATCGCTCGCCACGCGCGTCTTCAGCAGGCGCTGCGTGGAGTGGTACATGCCGGCGAAGATCATGTTGCCGACGAACGCGAAGATGACGGCGTTGGTGTGGAGCGGGCGGAGGCGGCCGAAGGTGAAGTACGGCACGCCCCCGTCGGAGAGGTTGGCCGGCCAGAACGCGAGCTGGAGCGCCACCAGGGCGCCCACGCTCATGCCGACCAGCCCCCACACGATCGACGCGCCGGTGAACCAGCGGGCGACCCAATCGTTGTAGGTGACGGAGCGAGTTTCCACGTCTATCGATCCTCGGGGAGGGAGGGGGGTTGGGAGGACGAGGCGGAGTCCTCGTCGGAGGGTTGGGGGTCGTCTCGAAGGGGGAGCAGCGCGAGCCGGTCGGCGTGCTCGTGGGAGCCGCGGCCGATCGACCACACGAAGGCGAGGGCGCCCGCGCCGGCGAGCACGAGGCTCACGAAGAGCGTCAAGATCAGGACCTCCATCGAGACCTCCCGGCGGGGGCGCGCATCGCGAGCGCCGCGCCCGCGAGGGTCACGACGGAGCTGATGGGCATGAGCACGGCGGCCACCCAGGGCTCGACGAGCCCCGCGTAGGCGAGCCCGACGGCGCCGAGGTTGTAGACGACGGCGAACGCGAGGCAGCCGCGCACGACCCGCGCGAGGCGCCGCGCCTCCAGCAGCAGCTCCCGCACCGGCGCGAGGCCCGCGGTGACGAAGTAGAAGTCGCTCCGCGCCGGCATGAAGGGCCGATCGATGGCGGGGGTGCCGCTCGCGAGCGCGACCTCGGCCGCGGGGCCGTCGTTGATTCCATCGCCGACGAAGAGGGTCTCCTCGGGCGCGTGCGCGCGGAGCCACTCGGCCTTGTCGTCGGGGCGCTGGCCGCCGATCGCGCGCTCCTCGGGGAGGCCGAGCCGCGCCGCCATGGCGCGGGTCCGAGCCACGGAGTCGCCGCTGAGGATCCAGACCTCGAGCCCGTCGGCGAGGAGCGCGGCGACCTCGCGCTGCGCGTCCGGCCGGAGGGCCTCCTCCGTCTCCAACCAGACGATCGGGCGGCCGTCCCGCGCGAAGACCAGGTCGGCCTCGGGTCGGTGCTCTGGCGCCGCCCACTCCGGCGCGCCCAGACGGAAGCGGTGTCCGCCGCGCTGCGTCTGCATGCCGCACGAAGGCGCCTCGAGCGCGACGAGCGACGGATCGAAGGGCGCATCGAGCGCGTCGAGCACGGCGAGGCTCTTGGGGTGCGTGCTGCGCGCGGCGAGGCCGTGGAGCACCGCCCTCTCCTCGTCGTCGAGCGCGTCGAGCGCCGCGGCGTCCACGAGGCGCGGCTTGCCGGTCGTCAGCGTCCCGGTCTTGTCGAAGACCGCGCGCCGGACCCCGGGCAGGCGCCGCAGCAAGCCGGCGTCGCGCACGAAGAGCCCGCGGCGGCGGAGGTGACTCTGGGCGAGCTCCCACGCGAGCGGCGCCGCGATGCCGAACGCACACGGACAGGTCACCACCAGGACGGCGGTGGTCACGCGCACGGCCTCGTCGAACGTCCCGTGCATCATCCAGAGCGCGAAGGCGCCGGCCGCGGCGGCGAGCACGCCGGCCACGTAGAGGCCCGCGATCCGACCGGTGAGGGGGCTCGACGCCTCGCGCTCCAGGGGCGCGCGGAGCAAGCCCGTCAGCGGAGAGCCCGCGAGATCGGTGACGCACGTCGCCTGGACACCGCCTCCCGAGGCGAGGAAGGCCCCGGCGGGCGCGATGGCGCCAGCCTCGAAGCGACGCGGCTCGCTCTCCCCGTCGATCCAGTCGAGCCGGAGCGAGGCGGCCGAGGCGAGCACCGCGTCGACGGGGACGAGGTCGCCCGCGGCGAGGAAGAGCGTGTCGCCCGGCGCCAGCTCCGTGCAGCGGACCAGCTTGGGCCCGTCCCGCTCCAGTCGGCGCGACCAGAGCCCGAGGGTGCCGTCGCTCTTCAACAGACGCGCTCGGTTCTGCGCGACCACGCGCTCCTGCAGCCAGCGACCGACCAGCATGAGCGCCACGAAGACCGCGACGGTGTCGAAGTAGCCGGGTTCGAGAGGGCCGTCGCCTCCACCGAAGAAGCTCCAGGTCGACCCCACCGTGGCCAGCCCGATCCCGACCGCGATCGGCAGATCGAGGTGCACCAGCCCGCGGCGGAGGCTCTGCCAGGCGGACTTGACGAAGACGCCGCCCCCGACCACCACGGTGGCGACGCCGAGGGCGAAGGCCAGCTCCCGCGCCACGTCGTGGAGGCGCCCCTCGGTCAGGCCGAAGTAGAGCGCGAGGCTGACCATCATGGCGTTCGCGGCGAGCGCCACGCTGAGACCCATGCGGAGCGTGAGCGCGTCGCTCCGCGCGGAGCCCGCGAGCGCAGCCCCCTCCAACGCGGGACCGATGGCGTAGCCGACCGACCGGACCGCGTCCGCCCACCGGCGGAGATCGAAGCTCGGCTCGACGGCCAGGCGGATCCGTCCCCGCGAGGGGTTCACCACGCAAGATTTGCCTCCGGGCTGACGGGCGAAGACGGCCTCGAGCAACCAGACGCAGGCGGCGCAGTGCACCCCCTGCACGTCGACCTCGAGCCGCGTGAGCCCGGCGGCCGCCTCGAGACGCGCCTCGAGCGGAGCCAGCCACGCCGACTCCGCCTGCTCGGGGGGCGCCGGCAAGCCGGGCGCCGCGCCGCGCAGGTCGTAGTATCGGCCGAGCCCTTCGGCCTCCAGGATCGCGTGCACGCGCGCGCACCCAGCGCAGCAGAACGCGCCCTCGATCCCGCCGAGGGGGTTCGCGCAATGCCGGCAGGTGCCGGCGTAGGAGTCGAGGGTGGCGGTGCGCATGTCCGGCGCGAGGGACCCCTGAATGGGTCTCGCGGCGCGGCGTCTTGCAGAGGGCGTACCACCGCCGAGAGCTGGAACCGGGGAGGTCTGGACGGTGACATCGGCGCATCGACTGCGAGCTGACGCAGATCCTGCGTCTGCGCTTTCGCTTGAACATCACCGTGTGGGCGTGACACACATGTTTCGTGCGGTGGTTCCGACGTCTGCTTCGAAGTGAGGGATCTGCGCCCCCTTCCCCGGTCCTCCTGCGGGTGCAAGCCCCGGGCGGGAGCCCGGCGTCGGCCGTCGACGTGCGCGCACGCTGGCTCCCCTCCGGACGCACGACCGAGCGCAGCCACCGCACCGCGGACGGGCTCTGCGTGGTCTCCTGGATGGGCGACGAGGAGCGCGTCGAGCTGACCTTGCGCTCGGAGGTCGGCGGCGCGGCGCTCGAGCTTCACCGCGACCGGCCCGACGGTGGCCGCGTGCGCGACGTGGCGCTCGACGGCCCGCTCTGAGCTCGCCGGGCCGCGTGGCGAGGAGGCGTCGCGCGCGTACCTCGCGGTCGAGCCCATGGACCTGATCGTCGGTCACGACAACACGGACTTCGACGCGCTCGCGGCCGCGGTGGCGGCGCAGCGGCTCCATCCCGGCGCCATCATCGGGTTCGGTCGGGTGCTCACCGGTCCGGTGCGCGACTTCTGGTCGCTGCACAAGGACCGCTTCCCGGCCGAGCGCGTGGACGCGCTGCCGCTGGACGAGGTCGTGCGCCTCGTGGTGGTGGACGTGCGAGACCGCCGGCGCCTGGCCCACGTGGAGCGGGTGCTCGAGCGGCGCGACGAGGGCGCGCGGGTGGAGGTCTTCGTCTACGACCACCACCCGGCGTGCGAGCACGACGTGGCAGGGGACGCGGAGATCGTCGAGCCGGTCGGCGCGGTCACCACGCTCCTCGTCGAGCGCCTGCGCGCCCAGGAGATCTCGATCGACCCGACGGAGGCGACCCTCTTCGCGCTCGGCATCTACACCGACACCAACGCGCTGACGCTGGGGAGCACGACCGCGCGCGACGCCCGGGCCGCGGCGTGGCTGCTCGAGCGCGGGGCGCAGCTCTCCGTCGTCAACCGCTACCTCCGGCCGCGCTTCAGCGACGCCCAGCGCGTCGCGCTCTCCGAGGTGCTCGCGCACACCGAGCTGCACGAGATCGGCGGTCTGCACGTCGGCGTCGCCGCGCTCGCCCTCGAGACGCGCGTGGAGGGGCTCGCGGACGTCACGAGCGAGGCCCGCCGACTCCTCGGGCACGCGGCGCTCTTCGCGGTCACGACGACCCCGCGCGGCAAGGTCGAGATCGTCGGGAGGGCTTCCCAGGGCGGCGTGGACGTGGGCGCGACGCTCCGGACGCTCGGCGGGGGCGGTCACCCCGGCGCGGGCAGCGCCAGGCTCAAGACCGGCGAGATCGGCGACGTGGTGGCGCGACTGCTCGCGGCGCTCCGCGAGCGACCGCCGCGCCCCGAGCGGGTGTCCGACGTGATGAGCAGCCCGGTCGAGACGGTGGGACCCGGGCTGACCCTGGCCGAGCTCGCCGAGATGCTCGAGCGACGTGGCGTCTCGGGCATGCCGGTCGTACGTGACGGCGCCCTGCTCGGGGTCGTGAGCCGACGCGATGTGTCGCGCGCGCGCGAGGGCGGCCGACTGGAGCTACCCGTGACGAGCCACATGAGCGGCAACCTCCGCACCGTGGGCCCCGACGCGCCGCTCGAAGAGGCGCTGGCCGCGATGACCGAAGCCGACGTCGGCCGCCTCCCCGTCCTTCGAGACGAGCGCCTCGTCGGCATCGTCAGTCGCACCGACGTGCTCCGCGCGCTCTACCCGGAGTGACGCGGGGACCAACCGCTCAGTGCACCGTCAGCACCGGGATCGGGCTGCGCTGCACCAGCTCCTGGGTCGTGCTCCCGAGCAGGAGCCGATCGACCGCGTTCTTCCCGGACGCGCCGACCACCAGCAGATCGGCGTCGCGCTCGAGGGCGAGGTCGGTGAGCTGCTCGACCGTCTCCCCTCGCACGACCAGCGTGCGGACCGCCTGCGCATCGGGACCAAAGACGTCGTCGATCTGCGTGCGCAGCTCGCTCTTCAGCCAGTCGAGGCGCCGGCCGCGTTCGGACTCCGTCTCCCACTTCGCCGCGTCGTCGCGGAGCGTGGTGTGGACGAAGGGATCGGTGTCGACGTGGACGACCATGACCGCCGCGTTGAGCCGGGCGTGCAGCAGCCGCGCCCACTCCAGGGCGCGGCGTGAGGGCGCGCTGAAGTCGGTCGCCACCAGGATCGATCGTGCCGGCAACGCTCAGCCCTCTCCCGAAGGAACCGTGATGACCGGCACCTTGCTGCTCCGGACGACGCGCTCCGCGACGCTGCCCAGCAGGAGGTGCTTCAGCCCGGTGCGGCCGTGGGTGCCCATCACGACCAGGTCGGCGTCGAGCTCTTCCGTCATGCGCACGACCTCCTTGTAGGGGATCCCCTCGAGCAGGTGCGTCTCGAGCTTCACCCCCGACTTGCGCGACGCCAGCTCCTCGAGCGCCTTCTGGAGCTCCGCGGTGACCTTGGTCGTGAACTCGGGGCCGGCCATCATCGCCCCATCCGGGAGCGCATAGACGGGCAGCTGGTAGGCGTGAATCGCCTGCACATCAGCCCCGAACTTGGCGGCCAGCTCGATCGCATAGTCGAGCGCGTTCTCGGATGGCTCGGAAAAGTCCACCGGGACAAGGATCCGTCGAATCTCGGGCATCGAGTCTCTCCTCCGATCGCGCAGGCGCTGCGCCTCCGCGCAAGGTTTGCGTCAGTCTGCGCGCGACCCGGTCTTTAATCACCGTGCCTCGCGTCGAAACTCACCATGTTCAGTCACACACCCACGAACAGTGCACGACTCGGACCAGGCATCGAGCAGCACTCGCGCGCTCCATGCACCGGATGCGCCTCTCTGCGGCCCCGTCCTGTACCAAGCTTCTAGGCGCGAGCCTTGCACGGGCAACCGATCGCGCATGCCACCTCCCCCCAGCTCCGCGCCGCTGCGCCGCCTCGACGTGGCGCGCGCGTTCCCGCAAGCTCACTCCATGGGCGACCTCGCCCGACGCGACGCGCTGTTCGAGTACGTGGGCTTCGGAGACCGCGACGTGGTCGCGCTGACCTCTGCGGGCCCCGTGCTGCGCGAGGTCTTCGCCGATCTGGTGGAGGACTTCTGCGCGTCGCTCGCTAGCGACCCCGACGCCAGCGCCGTGCTCGGACCGGACGAGCGGCAGCGCTTTCGCCAGCGCCTCGAGCTGAGCGAGTGGCTCCACTCGCTCGTCGCCGGGCGCTACGACGAGACCTGGCTCGCGCGCGTCGAGAACGTCGGGCGCATGCACGTCCGCGTGCAGCTGCCGCAGCGATACATGCTCCTCGCCATGAGCCGCGTCCGCGCGGCGCTGCACTCCGCGCTGTGGAACGCGAGCCTGCCGCGGGAGGACGCGCGCGACGCGCACGTGGCGCTCGACAAGCTCTGCGACGTGGAGCTGGCGCTGATGCTCGACGCCTACCGCGAGCGCGACGTCTCGCGCGAGCGGCTGGCCGCGCTCGGTCAGCTCGCCGCGTCGATCGGCCACGAGCTGCGCACCCCGCTGGCGACGATCCGCACCTCCGCGTATCTGGCCCGGGAGGGAGAGGGGCTCGAGCACCTCGACAAGATCGATCGGCAGGCCACGCTCGCCGAGAAGATCATCACGGACATCCTCGAGATGGTCCGCGACGCGCCGCCGGCGAGGGAGCCCATCGATCTGCGCGCGCTCCTCGACGAGGCCTGCGTCGCCGCCCAGGGCGAGTGCACCGCGCTCGAGGTCGATCTCGCGGCCGCGGAGGTGCACGCCGACCGCGTGGCGCTGCGCCAGCTGCTCGTCAACTTGATCGACAACGCACAGCGCTCCGCGAGAGAGCACCACCCCGACGCGCGCGTGATGGTGAGCGCGCGCGCGGACGACACGGACCTGGTGATCGAGGTTCGCGACGGCGGGCGCGGGTTCCCGCGACAGATCCTGGAGAAGCGGTTCGCGCCCCTCTCCTCCACGCGCCCCGACGGCATCGGTCTGGGGCTCGCCCTGTGCGCGCGCATCGTCGAGCGCCACGGCGGAAGCTTGCACGCCGAGAACCCGCCCGAGGGCGGCGCGCTGGTCGTCGCGCGGATCGCCCAGGCGATCCAGGAAGGTCCCCGATGAGCCGCATCCTCCTGGTCGAGGACGACCTCGACCTCGCCGAGAACGTGCATCAACTCCTCGGCCGAATCGGGGAGGTCGAGGCGTGCACCGACGCGGACGCGGCGGCGGAGGCCGTGCGCTCCCGACGGTTCGACCTCGCGCTGATGGACGTGCGCCTCGCCTCGGACCTGGAGCCGCGCACCGCGCTCGATCTCCTGCCGCTCGTGCGCGAGCACTCGCCCGACGCGGAGATCGTCCTGATGAGCGGCTACGCGACCCTCGACTCCGCGCTCGAGGCGGTGCGACAGGGCGTGTTCGCGTACGTGCCCAAGCCCTTCGATCCGCGCGGCCTGCTCGCCCTCGCGGAGCGCGCGCTCTCCCAGGTCGCGCTGCGTCGCGAGCGCAAGCAGCTGTCGAAGGAGCTGGGGCGCTCGGAGGCGCTCCACCGCGCGGTCTTCGACGCCGTCGACGAGCTCATCGTCGGCCTCGACAAGTCTCACCGGATCCAGCTCTGGAACCGCGCGGCCGCCGCGGCGACGGGATGGAGCCTCGAGGAGGCGCTCGATCAGAACGCGTGCGATCTGCTGCTCGACGCCAGCCAGCGCGGGCTGTTCGACCACGCGGTCGAGAGCGCGAGCCGCGGCGAAGGCACCGGGGCCTTCCGGGTGCTCATCAACACGCGGGCGGGCGAGCAGCGCGTCGTGCAGTGGACCGCCAGGCCCCTCAGCCCCGACGGAGCGCCCCCGAGGATGGTGGTCGTCGCCGGGACGGACGTGACCGAGCGCCTCGCGCTCGAGCGGCGCGCGGCCGACGCCGAGGCGATGGCCGCGATGGGGCGGCTCACGAGCGCGCTGGCGCACGAGATCCGCAACCCCATCAACGCCGCCAAGCTGCAGCTCGAGGTGCTCCGCCGGTCTGCGATGAAGCTCGAGAACGGGGCGGACGCCATCCAGCGACGCGTCGAGGTGATCGGCGGCGAGCTCTCGCGGCTCTCACATCTGCTCGACGACTTCATGGGCCTCGCCCGCCCCAAGCACCTCACCCTGCACGCGGTGGAGCTCGAGGACGTGGTGAACGGGGTCGCGCACGTCCAGCGCCCCACAATCGAGTCCGCGGGGCTGTCCCTCGAGGTCGAGATCGGCGACGGGCTCTGCCCGAGCTACGCCGACGAGGGCAGACTCAAGCAAGCCATGATGCACCTCGTGACCAACGCCATCGACGCGCTGCAGGCGCGCGGCTCCGGCACCATCCGGCTCGCCGCGCTCCGCGACGGCCGGGTGCAAGAGCTCCGCGTCGAGGACGACGGCCCAGGGCTCGATCAGCCCGAGGACCAGGTGGTGGCGCCGTTCGTCACCACCAAGAAGACCGGCACCGGGCTCGGCCTCCCGTTCGCGAAGAAGATCACGGAGATGCACGGAGGGCAGCTGCTGCTGAGGCCGCGCGACGGCGGCGGGACCACGGTGCGCATCCGGCTGCCCGTCATCGACGCGAACGGCGTCCCGGAGCCGGGGTGATCGCCGTCGCCGTGGTCGCGGGCGCCTCGGCGGGGCTCGCCTCGATCCCGCACTGCGCAGGCATGTGCGGGCCGCTGGCCGCGTTCGCCGGTCGCACGCGGCGCGACGCGGGGCTCTACCAGGCTGGACGCCTCGCCGCCTACGTGGCGCTCGGGACGGCCGCGGGGCTGGCCGGCGAAGGCGTGGAGCGGATCCTCCCCGCCGCGTGGGCCGGCGCCCTGGTCAGCTTCTCGCTCGCCGCGGCCTTGCTCGTCAGCGCGTGGCGCCTCTGGCGTCGAGACGGCGAGACGCTGGTCCAGCTCGGCACGAAGCCGCCCCGTGAGTCGTGGTCGCGGCGGCTGGCGGCGCGCGTCCCGTTCTCCACGGGACACCCGGGGCTGCTCGGGGCGCTCACCGGGCTGCTTCCTTGCGGGACGCTCTACGCGGCGCTGCTGCTCGCGGCGGGTACGGGAGACACCCGCGCCGGCGCGGTGACCATGTTCGCGTTCGGCGCCACGAGCGCCCTCGGCCTCGCGGTGGTCGGCGCGGTCGCGGCCAAGGTGCGTGGGCTGATGCGGCGCGGCGCCGAGCCGACGTTCTTCGCGCGCGTCCTCGCGACCTGCCTGCTCGTGGGCGGCATCCTCCTCGCGATGCGGCCGATCTCCACCCTCGCCAGGCCTGACGCCGCGCCCTGTCACACCGAGGCGAACGCTCGCTGACCCCGCGCGCGTCCCTCCCGGGCGCCGCTCAGCCCAGGTCTTGCTCGGCCCACTCGCGGAGGCGGTACTGGATCTTCCGACGGGAGATGCCGAGGATCTCGGCCGCCTTCGCGGTCGATCCGTTCACCGCGTCGAGCGTCTTCTCGATGGCCATGCGCTCGAGCTCCGACATCGTGATGCCCGGGATCATCAGCCCGACTCCGTCGCCCGGCCGCGACTCCTTGCCCGTGCTCGGGAGGAGGCTCGCGTCGATCTCGTCGTCGGTGCAGAGCACCACCGCGCGCTCGATCGCGTTCTCCAGCTCGCGCACGTTGCCCGGCCACGGGTAGGCCAGGAGGGCCCGCATCGCGTCGTCGGCGAAGCCGCGGACGTCGCGGTCGTTCTTGTCCGCCATGCGACGCAAGAAATGCATCGCCAGGAGCGGCACGTCGCTCTTGCGCGCCCGCAGCGGCGGCACGTCCAGCCGGATCACGTTCAGCCGATAGAAGAGGTCCTCACGGAAGGTGCCGGCCGAGACGGCCTCGACCAGATCGCGGTTGGTCGCCGCGACGATCCGGACGTCGACCCGGATGGTCTCGTTGCCGCCGACCCGCTCGAACTCCTTCTCCTGCAGGAAGCGCAGGAGCTTCACCTGGAGCGGCATCGGGATCTCGCTGACCTCGTCGAGGAAGAGCGTGCCGCCGTCCGCTTGCTCGAAGCGCCCTTCCCTGCGCCCGACCGCGCCCGTGAAGGAGCCGCGCTCGTGTCCGAAGAGCTCCGACTCCAGCAGCGTCTCGGCGAGCGCGGCGCAGTTGAGCCGGACGAACGGGCCCGTGCGGCGCCTGCTGTTCTGATGAATCGCGGCCGCGATCAGCTCCTTGCCCGTGCCGCTCTCGCCGTGCACGAGCACCGACGCCTGGCTCGTGGCCACCTGCGCCACCGTCTTGAGCATGCGCTGCATCGACGGGTGATCGCCGATGATCTGCCCGAACGAGAAGCGCTCGTCGAGGCGCTCGCGCAGCGACCTGGCCTCCGACGCGAGCTTGGCCTTCTCCATGGCCCGGCCGACCAGCGCGCTCAGCGCGTCGAGATCCAGCGGCTTGGTCAGGTAGTTCTCGGCCCCGCGCTTGATGGCCTCGACCGCGGTGTCGATGGAGCCGAACGCCGTCATCACCACGAACGCGGTGGTGGGCGACTGCTCGCGGCCGCGCACGAGCAGCTCGAGGCCGTCCATGCGCGGCATCTTCAGATCGGTCAGGACCACGTCGGGCTCGAAGCGCGCCATGACGCGCAGCGCCTCGGCGCCGTCGCCCGCGGTGGCCGTGGCGTATCCCTCCTCTCCGAGCAGATCGTCGAGCGCGTCTCGCGCGTTCTGCTCGTCGTCGACGATCAGGATCTTTCCACGGCTTCGCCCCATGACGCGTGGAGCATGCGACGAGGCCGGGTCGGTCGCCAAGGCGAGGGACATGACGGGCCTCCTTTCAGGCCACCGCCACGTGCTCGCCCAAGGCCTGACGCAGCTTCTGCCGCGCCCGCAGCTCGATCTGCCGGACGCGCTCCCGCGAGAGCCCCATCCGGGTCCCGATGTTCGCCAGGGTCTCCTTGTCGTCGTGCAGGAGGCGCTTCTCGACGATCAGCCGCTCGCGCGCGTCGAGGTGCTCGAGGGCGGCGGCGACCGACTCCTCGTTGAGCCGGTGGAGCTCGTTCTTCGAGGCCTCCTCCTCGGGCGAGGCGCCGAACGAGGGGAGATCCACCACGTGCCCGTCGTCGCTCGGTCCGAGCGAGACGTCGCGGCCGCTGAGCGCCGCCTCCACCATCGCGACCTCCTCGGCCGTCACGTCGAGGGCCTTGGCCACCTGCTCGCGCGTCGGCGGCGCGCCGAGCTGCGCGGAGAGCTTGCGCTGCGTCTGGCGCAGCGAGCTGAGCAGCCGACGCCCGTTGCGCGTGGAAGGAGCGCCGACGATGCGCCGGTTGGCGATCGTGAAGCGGCGGATGAGCGCTCGGACCCACCACGCGGCGTAGGTGGAGAAGCGCGTCCCCTTGCTGCGGTCGAAGCGGCGCGCGGCCTCCACCAGGCCGAGGTTGCCCTCCGCCACCAGATCCTCCAGGCCGATGCCGTGCCCCGTGTACTTCTGAGCCACGGAGAGAACCAGCCTCAGATGCGAGACCAGCAGCGCGTTCAGCGCGACCGGGTCGTCCGAGTCCTGGATGCGGCGCAGATAGTCTCGCTCGGTCTCTGCGTCGAGCATCGGCGCTTCTATCGCGGCGCGGCGAATCCGCCCGGCCATCCCATCGTATCGAGCTGCCATCTGTTGACCTCCGCCCGTCCTCCAGAGCAGTGGTCATGCCAGGCGTCCCGGCACTGAGATTCCTGGCATACGGCCTCGCGCTCGCGCATTCCGTGCGTCGAGGCGCGCGGGGACGCAGATTGTGCGCGTCGATTGTGCTGGCCTTCCGCTCGTGCGAGCGTAGGTGTCCCCAACGAGGAGCTATCGATGGCTTTCGCGACGCACATCCTGATCCCCACCGACTTCTCGGACGCCTCCCACCTGGCGATCGACGCGGGCGGCATGCTCGCCACGCAGCTCGGCGCGAAGGTGACGCTGGTCCACGTGCACGACCCGGACGCGCTTCACCCTCCCGCCACCATCGGCTGGAGCCCGAAGCAGCAGACCGACCTCGAGGCGGAGATCACCGGCGCGGTCGCGAAGGGGCTCGAGGACCTCCGCACCTCGCGGCTGAAGGCGAACGACGACGTGGACACGGTGGTCCTGCACGACCCCTCGGCGTCGCAGGCCATCTGCAAGTACGCGGAGCGGATCGGCGCCGACCTGATCGTGATCGCGACCCACGGGCGCACCGGCCTCAAGCACCTGCTGATCGGGAGCGTGGCCGAGCGCGTGGTCCGTCACGCGAAGATGCCCGTGCTGACGCTCCGCTCCACCGCCGAGGACTGACCGCTCGGCTCAGGTTCCGTCGACGCGGATGTGGCGCACGAGGACGCCGCCCGTGCCGGCGAGATAGACGTAGCGGTCGCTCCTCCAGATGGCGCGGATGCTGTGGCCCGAGACGTCCACCCCGACCCGCGTCCAGCCGTCTTCACCGCGCTGGAGCACGACGCCGTCGTCACCCGCCGCCAGCAGCTGGCCTTCGGGGCCGCGGCCGATCGCGTGCAGTGTCGGCCCCCCTTCTCGCTCGCGCACGCAGCCGTCCGCTTCCAGCCGCACGATCAAGCCGTCGTCGCCCGCGGCCCACGCCCCCTGCGCGTCGCGGTGGACGGCGCGCAAGGTCGCTTCCACATCACAGGATCGCCGCGCGAAGCCGTTGGCGCCGAAGTGGAGCACGACGCCGCCGTCCCCCACGACCAGCGCGTCGCCCGGGGTGCCCGTCGCGCTCCAGAGATCACCGACGTCCGGGATGCGCGAGGCGGTCAGGCTCTCGGGGAGACCGCGCAGGACCGTCCCCTCCACGCCGACGAGCAGCAGGGTCTGACCGTCGGTGACGCCGTCGCGCAGGCTCTGGCGCTGCGGGGTCGGGAGGAGCGTGGCGCGGTCGTAGCGGATGTCGACGACCGCGCCGTAGTCGCCCAGCGCGATCAACCGGCCCTCGTTCATCTGCAGCGCCGCGGCGAGGCCGGCCTCGGTCGGGGACTCGACCTGCGCGAAGCCGGTCTCCGTCTGCCGGAGGATGCGGCCCCACTCTCCGACCGCCACGAGGGCGCCGCCCATCGCGCCGAGGTCGCGGATGGGCACCGTCGGTCCGGCGGTGCGCGTGCGCACGTGATCTTCCTCGATGCTCGCGAGCCGCCCGCCCGCGCCGACGACCCAGGTCGGCCCCTCGCGGCCGCCGCTGACGCCGTACCAGGCGCGGTCGAACCCGCTGGGCAAGACCACGCTTCGATCGCCGGACAGGAGCCGGATCTCTCCGTCGCGCCGCACGGCGGCGACCCGGCCGTGATCGCACGAGACGCCCGTGAACGCCTCCGTCCCCTCCACGCGGAGCTGCCGCCAGGTCCCGTCACGCAGCCGGCGGAGCACGACGCCCTCGTCCCCGACCGCGTAGACGCTCCCGTCGGCGCAGCCGCCGATCCCGCGGAGCGTGACCTGGACCGGGACCGTCTCCGAGGCGACCCCGCGGCCCTCGATGCGCAGCACCGTCCCCTCCGCCCCCGCGACGAAGGTCTGCTCGCCGCGTGAAAAGACCGAGAGCAGATCGGCGCGCGTCGCGACCTCGAGCCGGGTGACCCGCTCTCCGATCACCCGCAAGACCGTCCCGCCGTCCCCGACCACGATCGCCTCGGTGGCGGAGAGCGCGGTCACCCCGCGCAGCGTGCCCTCCACCCCCGAATCGATGGGCTGCGGCCCCCCGCTGCGGAGCCGCACGAGGGTGCCGTCCTCGCCCGCCGCGAGCGCCTCGTGCGCCCCCGTCCAGGCCACCCCGCGCAGGTCCTCACTGGCGCCCGTGCGCCAGAGGAAGATCGAGCCGCTCTCGTAGCGGACGGCGAGCCCGTCGCGTCCGACCATGACGACGGGATCTCCGCCCGCGGCCGCGGCGACCCCGTACCAGGAGGGCATCGCGCGCGGCTGCGGGTTGACCCACGTCCAGCCGACGCCCGAGCCGCTCGGGACCATGGGCCGCTCGCTCGGCGCGCGCGGCTCGGGCAGCTCCGGGAACGCCTCCGCGTCGGGCACGTCGTCGTCCTCGAGCGCGCCCGCCACCGCCCAGGCGACGAGCGCGAGGAGGACCAGCGCCATGCCGCCGAGCATGGCCTTCGCGAGCACGCCCGAGCCCCCCGGAGGCGGCGGCGGCGGATCGTCCTCGTGCGCCCGATCCGCTGAAGCCCCGTCCGCTTCGGTGACCGCGTGCGTCCTCGCGAGCGCCTCGGGCGTGCTCACGTGCTCGGCCGCCGTGAGCGCGCGCGCGCGGTTCTCCCGGGTCGAGGGCCCCGAGAGCAGCTCCACCGGGCCGTCGTGGTCGGCGAACGGCCCCAGCGCCTCGTCGACGTCGGCCGCGGACTGAAAGCGCTTGGCGCGGTCCTTGGCCAGCATGCGCAGGATGGCCGCCTCGAGCGGCACCGGGACGTCACCGCGATAGCGGCGCACGGGCGGCGGCGGATCGGTGCAGATCTTCAGGACGAGCATCGGGTAGGACGCGTCGTCGAAGGGGTGCTGCCCGGTCAGCGCGCGGAAGAGGATCACGCCGAGCGCGTAGACGTCGACCCGGTGATCGACGTCCTTCTGCGCCTGCGCCTGCTCGGGGGCCATGTAGTGGGGCGTCCCGAGCGTCGTGCCCGTCTTGGTGGGGTTGACCTCCTCGACCCCGTCGATGACCTGCTGCAGCTTGCTGATGCCGAAGTCGAGGAGCTTGACGAAGTCCGGGTCGCCGGCGCGCTCGACGAGGAACACGTTCTCCGGCTTGAGGTCGCGGTGCACGATCCCCTTCGCGTGGGCCGCCGACAGCGCGCGCGCGATCTGCCGCGCGATGTGCACCACGCGCCCGACCGGCAGCGGGCCTTCGTCTTTGATCAGCCGGCCGAGGTCGCGGCCCTCGAGCAGCTCCATCGCCATGTAGACGCCGCTGCCGTCGTCGAGCATGTCGAAGCCGCGGACCTCGACGATGTGCGCGTCGCCGATCGCGGTGGCGGCCAGCGCCTCGCGGCGGAAGCGCTCGACCATGTCGGCGTCGTCGTGGAGGTGCGCGTGCAGCACCTTGAGCGCGACGCGCCCCCCGCCCTCCACGTCGTCCGCCTCGAAGACGGCGCCCATCCCGCCCTCGGCGAGCTTGCGTGTGACGCGGTATCGCCCGCCCACGGTGGTGCCCACGAGGTGCTCGGCCATCGAGGGCGAGTAGACCCGCGCGCCCTCTTCGGATCAAGCGCGCCAGCGGATGTCGTAGATGCGCCTGGGAGGCGGGCGGCCCGTGGGCCAGACGAATCGCCCCGGCCGCTAAAGACGGGCGCCCATCCGCCGATTCTCCCGCTGAGACATGCCCGCCGCCGCGTCCACCATGCCCCCGAAGGTCGAGCCCGCCGTCAGCGGACGCTGGATCCAGCCGCCGGGTTCCATCGACGACCTCCGCAGCAGGGTGCTGCGCGCGCTGAGGGAGGGTGGGGACAAGCCCACCGACCTCGCGGGCATCCGCCTGGTCGGTGAAGACCTCGCCGGCTGCGACCTGAGCGGGTGCGACCTGACCGGCGCGGACCTGAGCCGGGCGGACCTGACGGGCGCGCGCCTGATCGGGGCCAACCTCAGCGCGGCGACGCTGCACCAGACGAAGCTCGACGAGGCGGAGCTCGCCGGGGCCACCCTGCTCGGGGCGACGCTCGAGGGCGCGAGCGCGAAGCGAGCGGGCTTCGGCAAGGCCGACCTGCGCCGCACGTCGTTCTTCGGCGCGACGCTCGACGGCGCCTCGTTCGTCGAAGCGCGCCTCCGCCACACCGACTTTCGCAACGCCAGCGCGAGGGACGCGCGCTTCAGCGACTGCGATCTGTCGCGCTCGGACTTCTCGACCGCGGACCTCGCCGGCGCGGAGCTGTCGAGCGCCGACGTCGACCGCGCCTACTTCGTCGAGACCGACCTGCGGCGCGCGCGTCTGCGCAGCCTGCGAAACTTCGAGCGCGCCTCGTTCCTGCGCGCGGACGTGCGCGACGTCGACTTCAGCGGCGCCTACATGCTTCGGCGGCACGTCCTCGACGAGAACTTCCTCGACGAGTTCAAGAACCGCAGCCCGATGTACCGCTTCGTGTACTGGGTCTGGTGGGCGAGCAGCGACTGCGGCCGCAGTCTCACGCGCTGGACCGCCTGGACGATGCTGATCGCCCTCGCGTTCGGCTTCGTGTTCGCGCAGGTCGCGATGGACTTCGGCGACCACGAGACGTGGCTCTCGCCCTTCTATTACAGCGTCGTGACCCTCACGACGCTCGGCTACGGCGACGTCCTGCCCGCGAGCGAGGCGTCACAGTGGTGTGCGATGGCCGAGGTGACCATCGGCTACCTGATGCTCGGTGGTCTCATCAGCATCTTCAGCAACAAGCTCGCGCGGCGGGGGGAGTGATGCTCGGTTGGTTCAAGCGGAAGAAGAAGGACGACCCCAAGGAGCAGCTCGCGGCCGCGCTGGGTGACTTCTCGCTCCCCAACTTCCCGGCGGTGGCGAACCGGGTGCTCGGCCTGCTCCGCGATCCGGACGTGCCGCTCGACGCAGCGGGCGACGCCCTGTCCGAGGATCCGGGGGTGAGCGCCAAGCTCCTCGGGATCGCGAATTCGTCGGCGTTCGCGCTCCGACACCCCGTGCGCAGCGTGGGGCACGCGACGAGCCTGCTCGGCCGGAGCACCGTGGAGAGCCTCCTGCTGGGCGTCGTCGTGCAATCGACGCTGCCCAAGCCGCAGATCGCGGGCTTCGATCAGAGGCGCTTCTGGCGTGCGGCCGCGCGCCGCGCGAGCGCCGCGAAGGCGCTGGCGGACGTCCTGCATCCCCGCACGAAGAGCGAGAGCTTCACCGCCTCGCTCCTCGAGGACATGGCCGTGCCGCTCATCGGCGCGGCCAAAGGGGGCGACTACGGCGCGGTGCTCGAGCAGTGGCACGCCGACGGCGGCGATCTCGCCGACCTCGAGCGAGAGGCGCTCGGCTTCGACCACGCGGTCGTCGCGGGCTGGGTCGCGCAGAGCTGGAAGCTCCCCGAGAACCTCGCCGACGCGATCGGCAGCCACCACGACGTCGAAGCGCTCGAGTACGACGGCCCCCCACCCGCGGTCGCGCTCGTCGCGCCGCTCGGTGAGGACGAAGACCGCGGCTTCGACCAGGTCGTCGAGGTCACCCACGCCCGCTTCGGGCTCCCGACCGAGACGGTGGTCCAGCTCCTGCGCGACGCGTTCGTCTCGGCCGACGAGATCGCCGCCCGCATGACCTGACGACGCGGAAGCGGGGCTCGGACTCGGAAGCGGGCGCGGACTCGGTAGCCGGCGCGGAAGTGGACGCGGGTGCGGACTCGGGAGCGGGCGCGGATGCGGACGCGGATGCGCACCCGGGAGCGGACGCGGATGCGCACCCGGGAGCGGACGCGGATAGGGGAGCGGACTCGGCAGCGGACTCGGCAGCGGACTCGGCAGCGGACTCGGCAGCGGACTCGGGAGCGGGCGCGGACTCGGCCGCGGGCGCGGACTCGGCCGCGGGCGCGGACTCGGCCGCGGATGCGGAAGCGGGCGCGGACTCGGGCGCGGACTCGGGCGCGGAAGCGGACTCGGGCGCGGAAGCGGACTCGGGCGCGGAAGCGGACTCGGGCGCGGAAGCGGACTCGGAGGCGGAAGCGGGCTCGGAGGCGGGCGCGGACTCGGGGGATCCTCAGGAGCAGGAGCGGGAGCGGGAGCGGGAGCGGGAGCGGGAGCGGGAGCGGGAGCGGGAGCGGGAGCGGGAGCGGGAGCGGGAGCGGAGGCGGGCGCGGACTCGGGAGCGGGCGCGGACTCGGGAGCGGGCGCTGACTCGGGAGCGGGCGCTGACTCGGGAGCGGAAGCGGGCGCGGATGCGGAAGCGGGCGGGGGGCGCGGACTCGGGAGCGGGAGCGGGCGCAGCACCCGGAAGGCGCGGCGGCTCCCCTTCCCTCAGTCGTTCAGCGCACCCCGCCCCGCCCATCCCGCCGAACGGCGCCGCCGGGTCTCACCGGCCGTGTCGCCGCTCGACCTCCGCGACGACGCGCTCGGCCAGGACGCGGTCCGCGTCGATCGGCGCGCAGAGCGTGCGGAGCCAGTCGGGGTAGCCCTCGGCCAGGAAGCTCGGGCGCACCGGATCGAGGAGCGCCTCCTCCGTCTCCCTGGGTACCCGGATCCTCCAGGGGGTCTGGTCGTCGGAGACGTCGAGTTGCAGGCGGCCCGAGCCGTCGGGCGATCTCACCGAGATGCGCATGGCGCGCAGTATGCTGCGAACGAGGTCAGTCCGCCGCCGTCATCGCGAGCTGGTGGAGCTGCGCGTCGAGGCTCCGGCGCAGGAACCAGCGCGAGGCACACGCGAGCGCCCAGCGAGAGAAGTCACGCAGCTCGCCCGAGCGGCGAACGCGACGCGACAGGAGCGAGACGCGCTCGTCGAGCCGCTCGAGGTCGGACAGGAGACGCGGGACCTCCACGCTCGGGTGGACGGAGCGCGCGGGCGGGTTTCGCAAGGGGGAGGTGCGGATGGCGAGGGGGTGCTGCTTCATGCGGGGAGACCTCAGCAACCTCGATACCATCGCGTCGCGTACCGATAAAGTGGGGCGAATTCGATGATTCCGTCGGATCTCTGACGCTCAGAGACCGGCGGCAAGCATCCCGATGACGAACGCGAGCGAGGCCACCAGCGCTCCCCCCGCGACGCCGAGCCCGATGCCCCAGTGCAGCGCGGTCTCGTCGACGGGCGCCGTCGGAGCGGGCAGCCGCAACACCTCGCGCGCGCCGCTTCGGATCTCCGTGTGGAGGCTCAGCGAGGTGCCGTCGTCCGCCGACACCTCGATCGCGTGGGTCCCCGGCGCGAGATGCAGCTCGACCGCGGGCCGCGCGTCGACCGGCTCTCCATCGACCGAGATCTGAAGCGGCGGCTGGCTCTCCACCTCGAGCCTCACCCGCCCGAGCTGCGCCTCCACCTCCTCGAGCAGCGTGCGCGCGCTCTGTCGCACGCGGGCGTCGGTCTCGGAGTCGGCGAGCAACGCGTCGAGCTGCAGACGGGCCTGTTCGGGCCGGCCCACGCGTACCAGCGCCGAGGCCAGGTTGTAGGCGACGACCGGCGAGGCCCGCAGCGCGAGGGAGGCGCGAAAGCGCGCCACGGCGGTGGCCCAGTCTCCCTCGTCGCCCGCGGCCACGCCGTCCTCGAAGAGCCCGCGCGCGCGCTCTTCGTCGCCCACTCCGCGATCGCCGTCCTCCTCGGCCGCTTCGCCGGGCGAGGTCTCCTGTGCACGGGCGGGAGCGACGACCAGCGCCATCGCGATCAGGACCCAAGTCGCCTTCAAAAGTGGAGCGATCACCCGTTCAGCTCTCTCACGAGGCCCGTGGAGACCGCCAGTATATCGATCGTCGGCGACCGCTACGAGCTGCTCCGCCCCCTGGGCGACGGCGGGATGGGCGAGGTCCACCTCGCCCACGACCGCGTGCTCGCGAGGCCGGTGGCGGTGAAGGTGATCTACCCGCACGGCAAGCCGAGCGAGCGCGCGCAGATGGCGGAGCGCTTCCTGCGCGAGGCGCAGCTCGCGGCCTCCGTGCGGCACCGCAACGTGGTGCAGACGCTCGACTTCGGCACGACCGAGCACGGCGACCCGTTCATGGTGATGGAGGTGCTCGAGGGAGAGACCCTCGGGGATCGCCTCGACCGCGGCCCGATCTCGGTGACCGAGCTGGTGCACGTGGCGCGCCTGGTGATGCGCGGGCTCAGCGCGGTGCACGCGGCCGGCATCGTGCACCGCGACCTCAAGCCCGACAACGTCTTCCTCGTCGAAGACGCCGACGGCGTCTTCCCCAAGCTGCTCGACTTCGGCATCTCGCGCAGCATGGAGAGCGGCCGCTCGGCGGTGACGACCCGCGAGGGTCGCCTGGTGGGCACGCCCCACTACATGTCACCCGAGCAGGCGCGCGGCATCACGGACGTCGACTGGCGGACCGACATCTACGCGATGGGCGTCATCCTGTACGAGGCGCTGAGCGGGGAGCTCCCGTACGAGTCGGAGCACGTCGGGGACCTCATCGTGCAGATCGTCACCGGCGAGCACACCCCGCTGGCCTCCCTGCGTCCGGAGCTCGACGCGGAGCTGTGCGGGATCGTCGAGAAGGCCATGGCCTCCGACGCCGCGGACCGATACCTGGACGCGCGCGAGATGTTCCAGGCGCTCAACGTCTACGCGGAGCGCTCGAGCCGCGCTGCGCCGCTCTCCACCGTGCCCCGAAGACGGAGCCTCCCGACCGCGGCGCGGAGCCTCCCGCCCGCCGGGGACCCCGCTCGCTCCGGCGTGCGGCTCTCGACCCGGCCCCCGCCCTCGACGCGCCCGCGGCGCTGGTGGATGGGCGCGGCCCTGGTGCTGCTCCCCGCCGCGACGGCCGCGCTGCTCACGTTGACGCTGCGCGACGATCCCGAGCCCGCCGCCGAGCGTGAGACCCCGGGCGTGCCGATCGCGAGCGCCGCGACGGAGAGCGCGAGCGCGCAGCGAGATGGCCCCCGGAGCGCGGAGCCGCCGAGCGAGCAGGCGGTCTCCGCAGCGAGCGCGGCGCCGACGCCGGAGCCAGACGCCGAGTCGGACTCCACCGCGCGCCAGGCCCCGACCGAGGCGACCGTCGATGCGCCCGCGCCCCGCCGCCGACGCGCCCGACGCGCGCCTCGACGCGCGCGCGCCAACGACGACGCCCCCGCGCTCCTCCGCGAGCTCGATTACTGAGCTCGACCGACGCTCCCGCCCCGCTGACCTCGGCTGACTCTCGCTTGCCCGCGGTTGCCTGCCAGTCAGGCCTGCCATAATGGGTGCCCGATGTCGTACCGCTCGGTGGCCCTCGCCCTGACTCTCCTGTCCGCCTCTCCTCCGTGTCTCGTCGAGGCGCAGGAGACCCCGGCGAGAGAGCGCGCCCTGGAGCTCTACCGACAGAGCCGAGCCGAGTACGACATCGGCGACTATCGCGCGGCCGCGGACCTCCTCGAGCGGGCCTACGAGATCTTCCCGGAGCCGAACCTGCTCTACAATCTCGCGCGGGCTTACGGGAGCCTCGGGGAGCACGCGCGGGCGGTGGCCGCGTACGAGGCGTACCTCGAGGCGTCGCCGGAGGCCGAGGACCGCGCCATCATCGAAGCGCGCATCGCGAATTCGCGAGAGATCCTCGCGCAAGAGACGCGCGCGAGGGAGCAAGCCGAAGCCGAGCGCCAGGCGGCGCTCGAGCGCACGCGGCTCGAGGCCCTCGAGCAGATCCCTCCGCCCGCGCCGCAGCCGACCCCGTGGGTCCTGGCCGGCGTGGGCGCGGGCGCGCTCGTGGCCGCCGCGGTGTTCGGCGCCGTGTCCCTGTCGGAGCGCGACACCGCGAACGGGGAGCCGTCGGCGATCGCGGCCGCCGCGGCCTCGGATCGCGCCGTCGCGTTCGCGTGGGTCGCCAACGGCGGGTTCGCCGTGGGCGGCGTCGTGGCGCTCGTCGGCGTGATCTGGGGGATCGTGGACGTGGCGTCCCTCGAGACGCCGTCCGCGAGCGCGCTGCGCCTGGACGCGCAGGGGGTGAGGGTGTCTTGGTAGCGCGCCTGACCTCGCTGCTCCTCCTCGTGGGCGTCGCCGGGTGCGCGGTGGACGAGGTCAACCTGGAGGGCAAGCGCTGCCCGTGCCCGGACGGCTGGGTCTGCGCGGCCGGCACCTGCGCGCGGCGCCCCGCGGCGTGCGGGAGCGAGGGGCGATACGTGATCGAAGCGCTCGAAGCCGGGTGGTCGGCCGAACACCAGCTGCAGCTCACCTGGAGCGTCGCCGATTCGTCGGCGGGCGAGGACCTGGCCCACCTCGCGGTCGTGATCGGCACGGACCCGGAGTCGGTCGAGGAGTGCGGCTGCGCGCTGGCCGAGGGCGGAGACTGCGCCGGGCTGCGCGCGCGCGTGATCGACGAGGACGAGAACCCCGAGCTCGGGAACGACACGCGGAGCAACCAGACCGACGGGACCGAGCCCGTGCGCGAGACCACGATCGCCGGCTTGATGCCGGACACCCTCTACCGCGCGCAGCTCCTCGCGTTCGACATCGCGGGCGGCGTCTCGCGGAGCGCGAGCATCTCCCCGCGGACGTCGCGCGAGACCGCGTTCGACGCCCCCTTCTTCGAGGGGGTCTCGAGGACGGGCGCGAGCGCGTTCCCGAGCTGTCCGATGGAGTCGGGGGAGAGCCTCGACTTCATCGTCCAGTGCCCCCCTCCCATCGGGATGCGCGGCGAGTGCGGAGGCAGCCCCGACCCGTGCAACGCCGACACGTGGGCCTGCGACGACTCGGAGACGCGCCCGCGCCTCCCCCAGTGCTGGTGGACGTTTCGGTGGTCGTTCGACCCGGCCGAGCCGCTCCCCGCGATCACCGAGGGTCAGTTCCAGGACGCCTACCTGGAGATCGAGGTCGGGTTCGCGGGGACGAGCAACTACGGCGAGCTCTACCTCCGCACCGAGGACCCGGCGACCGGCGAGACGCTCTGGTGGGGACGGCGCGGAGACTTCGCCATCCGCGGCGGCGGGGCGGCTAGGGTCTATCAGATCCCGTTGACCGCGCTCACGCACGAGGAGGGCCGGGCGCTCTCGGCGGACGAGTGGCGCGGTCTCGCCTTCTCCGAGCTGCGCTTCGGCGGCATCTTCCCCGACCGCTCTCCCGTCACCGCGCGCGCCATCCGCTTCCGATACTGAGCCTCACGGGTCCCCGGGGGTGACCGCCATCAGCCACGGGAGCTGCGCGACGAACACCTGGCGGCTCGGGTTGTTGCCGAGCCCGCGGCCCGCGTCGAAGATCAGGTGCTCGATGGAGCGGATGGGCCAGCCGAACGGTCCATCGGGCATGATGTCCGGGCTGAAGGCGTCGCGAAACCCCGTCGGCGCGCGCGGCGCCCAGCCGAAGTAGCGCGTGCGCACGTCCTCGTCGGGGAAGAGCGTCGCGAAGTCGCGCGCGATGGCCTCGACGTGCTCGCCCGTCCCCTCGCTCGCCTCGAGGTACGCGCGCAGGTACGCGAACGCCTCGTCCTCTTCGGACGCCCAGCGCCGCAGCCGCGCTCGCACCTCCGGCGCCCCGCCCGTCTGCACGTCGTGCAGCATCAACCCCATGCCGCTGTCGTAGACGATCCGCCCGAAGCCCACCCCGGGCGAGACGTCCGCGGCCCACGCCCGCTCGATCAGCGTCGGATCGTCGAGCGCCTCGCCCATGTAGAGCACGGAGTAACGCCCGTGATTCTCGATGCGCGCGTCCTCCAGGATCCACTCCGAGTAGGCCCGCATCGCCTCGAGATCGCGCCCGTCTCCCGTCAAGAAGTAGTGGTGCGCCGTCGCGATGGTGGGGATGCCGTAGCCCGCGAGGTAGCCGCCCCAGTGCTGCTGGTCGTGTCGGTGTCCGGCCCCGAGCCGGGGGCTGCCCCGGTTGTCGCCGGGGCGCGGTCCGTTGTCCGGCGTGTCCCAGTGCACGCAGTCGACGTCGCGGTGGTGCCGGAGCCACACGTCGCCCTGTCGGAAGTCGCGGTAGCGCCCGGTCCGCAGGTACTGCACGAAGAGCGCGGGGCCGAGGCGGTAGGCCTCCTGCATCCAGCCCGCGTAGCCCCAGTTCGAGTAGGTGCCCCAGTTGGGGTCGACATCCAGCTCCCAGCTCATCGTCTCGTACTCGATGAGGTGGTCGCCGTGGTCGAGCCAGCCGTGCCATCCCCACTCTTCGGCGCTGCGAAGCGGCCAGGCCATCGTCAGGTCCAGGTACCGCTCCGTGCGGGCGAACGACGACTCGTCGCGCGGCGGGATCGGGCCGAGCACGCCGCTCGCCATGTTGTGCTCGGGAGACGCGGCGGGCCGCAGCGGATCGGAGAAGCCGCGCGCCACCGCGTCGACGCGGGCCGCCTCGTGATCGCCGGCGTGGAACTGCAACATCACGTCGGTCGTCACCGCGAGGCCCACGGCCGAGCCGACGGGATCGAACTCGCGCCGGGCCGCGCGTCCCCACTCCCCCGCCGCGCCCCGCGCCTCGGGGTAGCGCCGTCGCAGGTCCAGGGTCTGCCCACCTTCGTCCGGCCAGAGGTAGACGGTCATCGCTCCGTCCCGCCACGCGACCTGCTTGGGGTGCACGCGCCAGAAGTCGGCGACGGCGGCCGCCACGCCCACGCGCCCGTCGGAGACGTCGAGCCAGCCGGCGGCCGCGAAGCCCTCCTGCACGCGCTCGCCGTCGAGCCGGACGGCGTAGGGGACGCGGGTGTCGCGCTCGAGCGAGGCCATGTGGTGGTAGGGCATCGGGCCGATCGCGGTGACGTCGACCGCGCCGCCCGCCCCGAGCGCGCCGGCGTGGATCGCGCTCGGGCCGGGGACCCTCGGCACGTAGGGCGGCTCTCCTTCGACGAGACGGACGGGCTCCCCCTCGCCCTCGAACGGGCCGCCCACCGCCCAGCGATCGACCGAGGCCGCGAAGGGCACCTCGATGCCCATCCGACGCACGAAGTCGCGCTCGGGATCGCCCGTCATGATCCACGTGTGCGAGACCCGCACGTGGCTCAGCCCGGCGTAGAAGTGGAGATAGATCGTGTAGCGACCGAAGTCCCGCCCCGACGCCGGGTCGCGGTGCCAGCCGGCGAGCCGGAAGACGGTGTGCGCGCGCCCGGCCCGGAAGACCGACACCTCGTAGTCGCCCGCCGACGCGAGGTGACGCGTGGCGGTAGCGGCGGCCGAGGCGCGCATCCAGCTGCCGCCCTCGACGCCTGGGCCGGCGTCGCGCGGGTGCTCGAACGCGCCCTCGTCGCGGGGGCCGGGCATGGCGTCGTCGAGGTCGATGAACATCTCCGACGCCTCCCGGACGACGCGCTCGTCGTCGGCGTACGCGCCATCTCCGTCGAGGTCGACGGAGACCTCGGACAGGAGCGCGAAGCGGTCCTTCGGGAGCACGGCGCGCATGGCGCCGGTGTCGATGACGAAGGCGTCCGCCTCCTCGGTGACCACGACGCCGTCGGACGCCGGGCGCGTCTCGGCGAAGCAAAGCGTGAAGGCGCGCGCGCCCCCCGCGGGCACGTCGGCGGAGAAGTCCAGGAGCAGCCACTTCACGCTGCCGTCGTCCCAGCGACCGAGCGCGACCGGGCGCTGGAAGCTCGCGACCCTTCCCCCGCTCGCGTCCACGAGGGTGAGGAGATCGAGATCGTCCTCGAACAGCTCGCCGCGCGCGAACGGGACGCCCCCCGAGACGGGGGCCTGCCGGCGCTCCGCGTTCACGGGCTCCGCGACCTCGATCGGCACCGCGAAGCCGGGGCTGCAGTCGACGGGCTCCGTCGGCGGCGGCGGCGGCTCCGCGTCGGTGAGGGGCCCGGCGTCGTCGCGCAGGACGCGGCCGTCCGGCGCGACCGGCGCGAGGACGCCTTCGCAGCCCGAGAGGAGGAGGAGGAGGAGCGTGAGGCGAGGCATGCCTCCACGGTCACGCGCGGCGGCGCGCGGCTCCACGGACGCGGCCTGACTTCGCCTTACCGTATACTCGGCCCGTGCGGTCGGACGGGAACACTCTGCAGTCGGAAGAGAGCGCTCGGCGGTCGGGCGAGAGCAGCATCGGTCGCTACGGCGTGGTCGGCCGGCTCGCGATGGGAGGCATGGCGGAGATCCTGCTCGGCCGGCTCCTCGGACCCAGCGGTTTCGAGCGCGTGGTGGTCATCAAGCGGGTCCTCCCGCACCTCGCGCAGCAGCCGAGCTTCACGTCGATGTTCCTCGACGAGGCGCGCATCGCCGCGGCCATCCGCCACCCCAACGTCGTGCAGGTGCACGAGCTTGGACAGGACGGCGGCGAGCTGTTCCTCGTCATGGAGTACCTCGAGGGGGAGAGCCTGCACGGGCTGATGCGGCGCCTGACCCTCTTCGGCGAGCGGCTGCCACCCGCGCTCGTCGCCCACATCGGCGCCGAGGCGTGCGCCGGCCTCCACGCCGCCCACGAGCTGCCCGACGCCGAAGGAAACCCGAGCGGGCTGGTCCACCGCGACATCTCTCCGCAGAACGTCTTCATCGGCTACGACGGCTCGGTGAAGATCCTCGACTTCGGCATCGCGAAGGCCGCCGATCGGATCACGCAGACCGAGGCCGGGACCCTCAAGGGCAAGTTCTCCTACATGTCGCCGGAGCAGTGCCTCGGCGACCCGCTCGACCGTCGCAGCGATCTCTTCGCGCTGGGCATCGTGCTCTACGAGGCCGTGACGGGGCGACGCCTGTTCCATCGCGAGGCCCAGCTCAAGACCCTCGACGCCGTCGTCCGAGCGCCGTTCCCGACCCCGTCCGAGCTCGACGTCGAGCTGCCCGCCGCGCTCGAGGCGGCCATCCTTCGGGCGCTGGAGCGCGATCGGGACGCTCGCTTCGAGACCGCGGCCGACATGCGCCGCGCGCTCGCCGAGGCGCGGCTCGATGGGCCCGCCGTCCCGGACGAGGCGCTGGCGGAGCTGATGCAGCGCCTCTTCGCCGATCGCATCGAGGAGAAGAGCGAGATGCTGCGCCGGGTCCGCGCCGGCTCCGACATCACCTCCGTGCCCGAGGCCGAGATCGACGTGGAGATCGAGCTGCCCACGGTGGGCGCGCTCCCGGCCCCGTCGAGATCGGAGCCGGCGCCGGAGCGAGCGCCGTCCCCGCTGCGGCGCCTCGGGTGGATCGTGGCGGTGATCCTCGTGGCCGGGCTCACGACGATCGTCGCGCTCTCCGTGCAGCCCGACGAGCCCGGGCCGATGGCCCAGGCGCCCGCGCTCCCGACGTCGGCTGGCGCCGCGGCCCCACCGAGCCCCGCGCCGGTCGCCGCCCCCGCCGAACCCGAGACCGTGTCGCTCCACGTCGACAGCGACCCCAGCGGCGCGCAGGTGCAGATCGACGGCGAGGACGCGGGCGAGACCCCGCTGGACGTGCAGCTGGCGCGCGAGGCGGATCCGGTGGTCGTGCACGTCTCACGAGGCGCGCTCGAGGCGGAGGAGCGCATCGTGCCGGACCGCGACCAGCACGTCCGGGTGATCCTGGTCGAGCCGGCGCCGAGGCCGAGAGCCCGTCGGCGGCGGACGCGGAGAGCGCCCACGCCGACCGCGCCGCCGGCTCCTGCCGACGACGGATTCGCCCGCTTCGACTGACGGCGGCCCCGGCTTTCCCCTTTGAGCCCGCACGGGGAGCTGATAGTCCTGAGTCGTGCCGAGGCGGAGCAAGCCCAAGCCGCCCCCCCGCCGCTGGCGGCTCCCCCACCCTCCCCCCCGCTTCACGGGCCGCGCGGAGGAGCGCGCGTGGCTGGAGGCGGCGCTCGATCGGGGCCCCGTGACGGTGCTCGCCGGGCCGGCTGGCATCGGCAAGACCGCGCTCGCGACGGTGGTGGCGGCGGAGCGCGGCGGCGTCGCGAGCTGCCTCGTGGTCTCCGCCGCGGCCAGAGACGCGGCCGAGACCACGACGCTCGAGGTCGTCCAGGCGCTCGCCTCGCTCGGCGAGACGGCCCCGCGCCTCGACGCGCTCGCGGACTTCGACGCGCGCGTCGACGCGACGCTCGCCCTCGCCAGCGCGTTCGACGGGCTCCTGCTCGTCGACGGCCTCGCCACCCACCAGCCGGAGGCCGAGCGCTGGCTCGAAGAGCTCGCGCGCCACGCCGACGGGTTCAAGATCCTCGTCACGGGCCGCGCGAGCCCGCGAAACCCGCGCGCCCATGGCCAGACGCTCGTGCTCGGCCCGCTGGATCAGGCGGCCGCGCGCGCGCTGGCGGCGGCCTGGGCACCGACCCAGACGCCGGAAGCCCACCTGCGCGCGGCGCGCCTCGCGCGCGGTCACCCCGGGGAGCTCCAGCGGCTGTGTCGCGACGGATCCGCGGCGCAGCAGGCGCCCGTGGACGCGCTGCTGCGGCTGCTCGCGTCGGCGGGCCAGCCGGTCGCCTTCGAGCTGATCGAGAAGCTGGCCCCGGACATCGAGCGCGAGGATCTGCTCGCGAGCGGAGAGCTGCGCCCGGTGGGCGACGCGTTCGAGCCCTGGCGCGAGTCCCTGCCCCCGCCCGACGACGCCGACCGGGACCGCGCCCTCCGGACGCTCGTGCTCGACGGAAGCGTCGACGCGACGCTCATCGCGGTCGGCATGCTCGCTCGCACCGCCGCGGCGCCCGACCGGCTGCGCGCCCTGCTCGACGAGCGAGGCGAGGCGCTGCTCGAGGCGGGTTGCGCCGCGCGGCTGTGGGCCGCGCTCGGGGAGCTGCCCGCGGCCGAGGTGGAGAGCTGGCAGCTCCGTTGCGCCGAGCGCCTGGGCAACGCGACCGTGCTCGCGCGCACCAGCGAGCCGACGGGGCACACGCCCGAAGATCGCCTCACGTGGGCCCGCACGCTGTTCGCGCGCGGCAAACCGAAGGAGGCGCGGGCCTTCGCGGAGTCGCTGGCCCAGCTCGACGGACAGGAGGAGCTGGCGCATCAGGCCGCCTGCCTGGCCGCGGACGCGGCCGCTGCGACGGGCGACTTCGACGGGGCGGCGCGCGTGCTCGCGCGTGCGGTGGGTGCGGCGCCGGACGACGCGCCCCTTCACCTGCGCGTCCACGCGCGGCGCTGGGCGCTGGAGGTCGGGGCGCCCGAGGCGGCGCGGCCCCTCGGCGCCCTCGCCCGCGAGATCGAGCGCGCCGAGGCGCCCGCCGAGACCTGGTGCACCCTCGCCGCCGCCTTCGAGCGTCGCGGAGAGCTGGACGCCGCGCTCGAGGTGCTCGACCGGCTCGAGCGACGAACGCCCAGCGGCCCGGAGCTCTTCGCCAGCCGCGTCGCGATGCTCATCCGAGCCCGGGTGAGCGTCGAGCGCGGAGACCCCGAGCTCGCGGTCGAGCTGGCCGAGGTGGTCGCCCCCTACAGCCGCGAGCCGTCGGCGCTCGCGCCGCAGCGCGCGGCCGCGGAGCTGGCCGCGCGCTGGCTGGTCGGCGAGCTGACGGGCTTCGAGGCCCGGCTCGCGCTGCTGCGGGGTCGCACCGATGGACGGGACGCGATCACGCTCGCGCGCCTGGACACGCTCGAGGCCCAGCTCTCCCGAGGGCTGGGCGTGCCCCCACCCGAGCGGCCGCCCAACGGTGGCGGCGCCGCGTCCGTGTGGCGCGCGCGCTGGGGCCAGCCGCCCGGCGAGCGTCAGAGCGTCGACCGTCGCGACGCGGTCTGGCTCCCCATCGCGGTCGCGTGCGACGCGCTGGCTCGGAGCGACGCGCTCGTCGCGCTCGAGGCCGCCCAGCGCGCGACGGCCGAGGCCGATCGCTGGGGCTTCGCGGAGCTCGGCCTCGAAGCCCGCACCATCTGGGCCGAGGCGCTCGCCCACGCGGGGGAGCTGCGCGCGCTGGCCGAGGTGAGCGCGGAGCTCGAGCGCCGCGCCGAGGCGTGTGGCTCGAGGCGCTTCGCGCTGCACGCCGACCTGTTCCGGACGCTCTCGGGGGGCCGCATGGACCCGGCCACGGCCGAGCTGCTCGCGGGTCAGCTCGACGTCGCCCCCACCGTCGCTCGCTGGGCGCGCGCCGCCTCGGGCAGCGCGACGCCGCTCGACCGCGCCGACGCGTCGCTGCTCGCCTCCCTTCGCGAGCAGGGCGCCCTCAGCGACGTGCGCTCCCTCGGCGAGTCGAGCGAGGGGTGGTGCCCGGCGTGGGGCCTCGACCTGACCGAGCGCGTCGTCTGGCTCCCCGACGGCAACCGCATCGCGCTGGGCGGCCGCGCGGTGCAGTGGCGCATCCTGGAGGCCCTCGCGAACGCGCCCTCGCTCGCGGCCGACAAGGAGTCCCTCGTCTGCGACGCGTGGGACGAGCGGGAGTACCACCCCGGGCGCCACGACGGCCGCCTCTACGTGGCGATCCGGAAGCTCCGCGCGGCCATCGAGGACGACCCGTCGGAGCCCACGCGGCTGCTCACGACGGAGACGGGCTACGCGCTCGGCGCCCCGGTCCGCATCGCCTCCGGCGCGAAGTAGCCCTCACCGCGGCGGGCGCGGCGCCAGCGCGCTATAGACGCAGGCGATGTCCCTCCCCGTCCTGCAGGAGCGCGAGGCGGCCGACTGGCGCTGGCAGGCCCGCCACGCGGTGACCGACCTCGACGGGCTCGAGCGCGCGTTGACACTGAGCGCGGCCGAGCGCGAGGGCGCGCGGCGCGCGATCGAGGGCGGCTTCCCGATCTCGATCACGCCCTACTACCTGTCGCTGTGCGATCGGGTGGATCCGAGCTGCCCCATCCGCCGCCAGTGCGTCCCGAGGGTCGAGGAGAGCGTCGAGGTCGCCGGGGACCTGCGAGATCCGCTCGGGGAGGAGGACCACGAGGTCGCGCCCCACCTCGTCCAGCGCTACCCGGACCGCGCCCTGCTCCTGGTGAGCGATCGCTGCAGCGTCTACTGCCGCTTCTGCACCCGGAGCCGGATGGTGGGGCAAGGCGGCGGGGCGCGCTCGATGGACGCGCTCGCGGAGGCCTTCGACCACCTCGAGGCGCACCCCGAGATCCGGGAGGTGATCGTGAGCGGCGGCGATCCGCTCGTGGCCACGACGCGGCGCATCGAGGCGATCCTGACGCGGCTCGCGCAGATCGACTCCCTCGACACCGTCCGCGTCGCCACCCGCGTGCCCGTCACCTTGCCGATGCGCATCGACGACGCGCTCTGTCGCGCGCTCCGGGCCTTCCCCGCCACCTGGCTGATGACCCACTTCAACCACCCGAAGGAGCTGACCGAGGCCTCGAGCGAGGCGCTCGCGCGGCTGGTCGACCACGGGGTCCCGGTCATGAACCAGACGGTGCTCCTCCGCGGCATCAACGACGACGCCGAGACCCTCGAGGCGCTCTTCCGCGGGCTCGTGAGGCGTCGGACGCGACCTTACTATCTGCTGCAGGCCGACCCCGTGCGCGGCACCGGCCACCTCCGCACCCCGATCGCCACGGGCGAGGCGATCATGGCGCGGCTGCAAGGACGGCTCAGCGGGATCGCGCTGCCCAAGCTCATCGTCGACACGCCCGGGGGCCACGGCAAAGTGCCCCACGGACCGGACTACGTCGTCTCCCGCGGCCCCGGCGTGACCCGCTTCCGGACCTTCCGTGGGCGCGAGGTCGACTACCTCGATCCACCGGGCTGAGCGCCCCCGTCCGAGCAGCTTTGAAAAGTCCCGGCATGGGTGTATGACTCGCGCGCGCAGCCCCCGCGCGCACCGCGCTTGGGCCGATTCTCCCCTGTCCCCGCCGCGAAATGGCCCCAGGGTAGATTCGGTGGGGGCGTCCCAGGAATCCTCGGAGACCCCGGTACAACCATGCAGAGAGCGCTCACGCTCACCCGTTCGACCGTTGGGATGAAGGCGGTCATCGCCGTGACCGGCCTCATCCTCTTCGGCTTCGTCATCGGCCACCTCGCCGGCAACACGTTGCTGTTCGCGGGCTACGAGGCCTTCAACGGCTACGCGGCCAGCCTCAAGGGCAACCCCGCGCTCCTGTGGGGCGTGCGCAGCGTCCTCTTGGTGAGCGTCGTGGCGCACATCGCGCTCACGATGAAGCTGGCCGGGCGCAACTCGTCGGCCCGGCCGACCGCCTACAAGAAGGCACGGCAGGACCAGATCACGACGTACGCGGCGCGCACGATGGTGATCAGCGGGCCGCTGCTCTTCGCCTACATCCTCTTCCACCTCGCGCACTTCACCGTGCCGGGCCTGGACCTGGGCGGCGAGCACGACGTGGTCAACGTGTACGGCAACGTCGTGCGCGGCTTCCGCGTCCCGTGGGTGGCCGGCATCTACATCTTCGCCAACATCCTCCTCGGCCTGCACCTCTTCCACGGCGCGTGGAGCGCGCTGCAGAGCCTCGGCGCCAACCACCCGAAGTACAACCCGCTCCGCAAGCGGCTCGCGATCGGGTTCGCGCTCGTCGTGGCGGGCGGCAACATCTTCATCCCGGTCGCGGTGATGACGCGCGTCGTCGGCGACGACGAGCAGCTGGCCGCGAGCGACATGCACCCGCTGGGCGCGCCAGAGCCTCAGGACCCGCCTCTCCCGGCCGCCGACTGAGGCGTCGCTTCTCCTCACGCAAGGAACGCAACTCATGAAGCTCGAGAGTCACGCCCCGACCGGCGACATCGAAAAGCGTTGGGACCAGCACCGCTTCGACATGAAGCTGGTGAACCCGGCCAACAAGCGGAAGTTCAACGTCATCGTCGTCGGCACCGGCCTCGCCGGCGCGTCGGCCGCGGCGACCCTCGCCGAGCTCGGCTACAACGTCAAGGCGTACTGCTACCAGGACAGCCCCCGGCGCGCGCACAGCATCGCCGCGCAGGGCGGCATCAACGCCGCGAAGAACTACCAGAACGACGGCGACAGCGTCTATCGCCTCTTCTACGACACCGTGAAGGGCGGCGACTTCCGGTCCCGCGAGAGCAACGTCTACCGGCTGGCCCAGGTCAGCGTGAACATCATCGACCAGGCCGTCGCGCAGGGCGTCCCCTTCGCCCGCGAGTACGGCGGCCTCCTCGACAACCGCTCGTTCGGTGGCGCCCAGGTCAGCCGCACCTTCTACGCCCGCGGCCAGACGGGCCAGCAGCTCCTGCTCGGCGCCTACTCCGCGCTCAGCAAGATGATCGCGACCGGCAGCGTCAAGATGTACTCGCGCCACGAGATGCTCGACGTCATCGTCGAGGACAACCGCGCGCGCGGCATCGTGGTCCGCAACCTCGACAACGGGAAGATCGAGGCCCACACGGCGGACGCGGTATGCCTGTGCACGGGCGGCTACGGGAACGTCTTCTACCTCTCGACCAACGCCAAGGGCTGCAACGTCACGGCCGGCTGGCGCGCGCACAAGAAGGGCGCGCTCTTCGCCAACCCGTGCTTCACGCAGATCCACCCGACCTGCATCCCGCCGAGCGGCGACTACCAGTCCAAGCTCACCCTGATGAGCGAGTCGCTCCGCAACGACGGCCGCGTCTGGGTCCCGAAGGACCCGGCGAACGCGGAGAAGAAGCCGAGCTCCATCCCCGAGTCCGAGCGCGACTACTACCTCGAGCGCATCTACCCGTCCTTCGGCAACCTCGTGCCGCGCGACATCGCGAGCCGAGCCGCCAAGAAGATGTGCGACGAGGGCAAGGGCGTCGGCCCCTACGTCGGCGACCAGCGCCGGGGCGTCTACCTCGACTTCGCCGACGCCATCAAGCGCGACGGCGAAGCGCGCATCATGGAGAAGTACGGCAACCTCTTCGAGATGTACGAGCGCATCACGGGCGACGACCCGCGCGAGACGCCGATGCGCATCTACCCCGCCACCCACTACACGATGGGCGGCGTCTGGGTGGACTACAACCTGCAGAGCACCATCGAGGGGCTCTTCGTGCTCGGCGAGGCGAATTTCTCCGACCACGGCGCCAACCGCCTCGGGGCGAGCGCGCTGATGCAGGGCCTCGCCGACGGCTACTTCGTCATCCCCTACACGATGGGCAACTACCTCGCCCGCGCCGGGAACAACGACAAGAAGGAAGACTCCACCGTCGCCAAGAGCACGGTGAAGGACGTCGAGTCGAGGGTGCAGAGCCTCATCGACAAGGGCGCCAAGGGCACCCACACGCCGGACCACTACCACCGCCGCCTCGGCCACATCATGTACGACAAGTGCGGCATGAGCCGGAACGAGGCGGGCCTGAAGGAGGGCCTCGAGGAGGTCCGCTCGCTGCGCGAGGAGTTCGACGCCAACGTCAAGGTGCTCGGCTCGGGCGCGGAGCTGAACACCATGCTCGAGAAGGCGGGCCGCGTGTCCGACTTCCTCGAGCTCGCCGAGCTGATGCACGTCGACGCGCTCGATCGCGACGAGAGCTGCGGCGCCCACTTCCGCGAGGAGCACGTCCGAGAGGACGGCGAGGCCAAGCGGGACGACGAAGACTACGCCTACGTGGCGGCCTGGGAGCACACCGGGGTGGGCAAGGCGCCCAAGCTCCACAAGGAAGAGCTCGACTTCGAGTACGTCAAGCTCACCCAGCGCTCCTACAAGTGAGAGAAGAGATGTCGGACATCAACCTGAAGCTTCACGTCTGGCGGCAAGAGAACCGCGACGCCGCTGGCAAGTTCGAGGACTACTCGAAGTACGCCGAGGGCATCAGCACCCACGCGTCGTTCCTCGAGATGCTCGACGTGGTGAACGAGCGGCTCGCCGAAGAGGGCATCCGCCCCATCGTCTTCGACCACGACTGCCGCGAGGGCATCTGCGGCTCCTGCGGCGCGGTCATCAACGGCCTCCCGCACGGCCCACAGAAGCTGACCACGACGTGTCAGCTGCACATGCGACAGTTCAAGAACGGCGACGAGATCTGGGTCGAGCCGTTCCGGGCCGGCGCCTTCCCCATCATCCGCGACCTCATGGTCGACCGCGGGAAGTTCGACACCATCATCCAGGCCGGCGGCTTCATCTCGATCCGCACCGGCAGCGCGCCGGACGCCAACGAGATCGCCATCCCGAAGGAGACCTCGGACGGCGCCTTCGACGCGGCGACCTGCATCGGCTGCGGCGCCTGCGTGGCCGCCTGCCCGAACGCCTCCGCGAGCCTCTTCCTCAGCGCGAAGATCGCGCACCTCAACCTGCTCCCGCAGGGCCAGCCCGAGCGCTACAAGCGCACGCGCGAGATGGTCCAGGCGCACGACGAGGCGGGCTTCGGCGGCTGCACCAACCACAAGGAGTGCGAGGCGGCGTGCCCGAAGGGCATCAGCACCGACTGGATCGCCAAGATGAACCGCGACTTGCTCGTCGCGACGATCACGGGCAAAGACGGCAAGTTCGCCTGACGCTCGACCTGGCCTGGAAGTGCGCGAAGCAGTCGTACCAGCCCATCGGCGTCAGTCCCCCTCGGCCGCGTCCTGCCGGGCGGCCCGCCACCATCGCCACGCGCCGACGGCCACGATCAGCACCACGACCCCGATGGCGACCGCGCTGTAGGTCTCGACCCAGCTCTCGAGCTGCTCGAAGTTCGCGCCGAGGACCCAGCCGACGCCGAGCAGGATGCCGTTCCACGCGCACGCGCTCAGCCCGCCCCAGAGGGCGACCTTCCACGGGTTCATGCCCGTCATGCCCGCCGCGAGGAAGAAGAAGGCGCGGAGCGCGGGCACGAAGCGGTTGAGCGCGAGGTAGGCGGCGCCGTGTCGGTCGAAGCGCGCGAGCACGGCGTCGAGCGCCTTGCGCGCCTGCTGACTGCGGAGGAAGCGCGGGCGGTGCTCGACGCGGCGGCGCCCGATCCAGCGCCCGGCGTAGTAGGCACCCATGCCCCCCGCGACAGCCCCGACGTTGAGCGCGGCGTACACCCAGACCACGGAGTAGCCCGCCGTCGCCGCCAGCACGACCGCGAAGAGCGAGACCGTGTCGCCGGGAAAGGGTGGGAAGACGTACTCGACGAGGCTCGCCAGGCCGATCACCACGTAGGCGAGCGGTCCCTCACTCTGCTGGAGCCAGTCGAGCAGTTCGTCCATGATCGTGGCGACGCCCAGTCACCCGGAACAGCAGTGGTTGGCAGAACCCCGCGAGCCATCGGCGCGCGGGTCGAGGGACGACGACGAGGAAGACCTCGAAGTTTTCGAGGAGGAGTGGCGCCGAGTCGCGCGTCGAGGGCCGTGGGCTTCTGCCATGAATCGCTCTTCCGGATGATCAGGCCCCTCTTACCTAGTCACGGCTTCGTCGTCGACGCGCGCTCGCCGCTCCTCCATGGCGGCGACGAGCTCTCGCACCGAGACGGGTTTGGCCAGGTGGAGGTCGTACCCAGCCGCCCTGGACCGCTCGCGGTCCGAGTCCTGGGTGTACCCGGTGACGGCGATGAGCGTCACGTCGGGTCCGAGCTCCGCGCGCAGACGTACCGCGAGCTCGTAGCCGCTCATCACGGGTAGCCCGATGTCGAGCACGCACACGTCGGGACGCCAGCCGTCCAGCAGCGACAGCGCGCTGGGGCCGTCATAGCAGACGCGAGCCTCGTAGCCACGGCGGCTGAGCGCCGAGCCCATCAGGTCGGCCGCGTCGATGTTGTCGTCGACGAGGAGGACACGCTGGCCCGCCTGACAGGCGGCCTCCTTCGGGGCGCTAGGCTTCGGCCCGCCCGCGGGCGGTGAGACTCGGGGGAGGATGACCTCGAACGAGGTCCCGTCCTCGGACGTTCGGATGGCGGTGCGTCCCCCGTGGAGGCGGGTGATCTGGTCGACGAGCGCGAGGCCGAGCCCCAAGCCTCCCTCGCTCCGTTCGATCCCTCGCGCGCCCTGCGCGAACGGCTCGAAGATCCGCTCGAGCACGCCCGGGTCGATGCCGTCGCCGTCGTCGGCCACCGTCAAGACGACGTCGTCATCCCTGCGCGTGGCGGTGATCTGAACATTCCCTCCCGAGCGGGTGTAGCGCGCCGCGTTGGTCAGTAGGTTCGTCACCACCTGAACGAGGCGCTGCTCGTCCCCCGAGACCCACAGATCGGGCTCCGCTTCGAGGTGGACGTCGTGCTCTCGCTGCGCGAGCAACGGACCCACGACCTCCATCGAGAGCTCGAGCACGCCCGAGACCAGGATGGGCGCGACCTCGAGGCTCAGCTTGTCACGCTCCAGACGCGACACGTCGAGGAGGTCGTCCACGAGGCGCTGGAGGTGGCGCGCCTGCCGCTCGAGCACCGGCTGTACGAGATCGAGGGCACCCGCGGGGTCCCCTCGCAGAAGATCGAGCGCCGTGATCATCGGCGAGAGCGGGTTCCTCAGCTCGTGGCCGAGGAGGGCGATGAACTCGTCCTTTCGACGTGCCGCGTCGTTCGCGACCTCGACCGCGGCGTTCGCCCGCGCCTCGCTCTCGCGAAGCTCCTCGTAGAGCCACAAGTTGTCCAACGCCACGGCGGCGTGGGCGGCCACTCCCTGAGCGAGAGCGCGGTGGCTCTCCGCGAACGCGGCGGAGTCGGGAGGCTGGAGCACGAGCCAGCCGTGGACGCGCCCCGCCACGGCGACCTCCACCTGGAGCGCCCCCTCGACCTCGCACGCGCTGGCGAGGGGGCCGTCGTCGAAGCGGACGGCGCTCGCTCCGGTGAGCCGCTCCGCGCTCGACACGACGAGCGCGACGAGCGCCGCCCGGTCTCGCTCGCGTCCGTACGCCAGCGCCAGCTCCTGGAGCTGCTGGTTCACCCAGATCTGCTGCTCCAAGCGCTGCTGGTCTGCTTTCGCCTCGGTCAGGTCCCTGACGTAGGCGACGAACGACGGTGACGATCCCTCGTCGATCCGCGCCAACGCGAACTCTATCGGGAAGGTGGTCCCGTCGGACCTCAGCGCCTCCAGCTCGAGACGCCGCCCGAGCATGTGTGACTCTCCGGTTCGGAGGTGCCGCTCCCACGCGGCCTGGTGCGCGGCTCGGTAGGCCTCCGGGATGATGAGCTCCGCCATGGGCTCGCCGAGGACGTCTTCGGCGCGGAGCGCGAACATGCGCTCAGCGGCCGCGTTCAGGTCCGTGAGCCGGCCCAGGTGATCGACGCCGACGACTCCGTCGAGCGACGACTCCAGCATGGCTTGCGCCCGCGCGCGCGACAGGCGGATGACGGCCTCCGCCGCGTACCGGCGGAGCAGCTCCCCCACGGTGACGCCGACGGCCTTCAACATCTCGAGCAGCTCGGGAGGCGCGGTGGCCTCGTGCCGCGCGAAGAACAGGAGCACGCCGACGACGCTCTCCTCCGACCGCACGGGAAAAGCGAGCGCGGTGCGGAGGCCCGAGGCGTCACGGACGAAGACGCCCCCATCGGCGAGGTCGCGCAGCACCAGGGGCTCGCCGTCAAGCCACACGCGCCCTGGCAGCCCCTCGCCGCGGCGGAAACGTGTCGTGCCCGTGGGCGGCACGACCGCGGAATCGCGCGACCATCGCGCGAGCAGGAGCAGCTCGGTCTCGTCTTCGTCGGGGGTCCACGCCTCCCCGAGATCCCACCCGAGGGCGAGGCACAAGGACTCGAGCACGCCGCTGAGGGCCGCGGGCAAGTCGGAAGCGGCGCCCACGGCCGCCATGGCGGCCTTGTGGACGGCGAGCCGTCGGAGCGCGAGATCCTCCGAGTCTGGTTGCAGGACGGCCAGCGAGTCCCCCACCCCGTGGATACCACGCCGCGCCCGTCGCCCCCAGGCCGCTCGAGCTGGCATGATGCGTCCATGCTGCGCTTCGCGCCCGTCCCGGCGCTCCGCCCCGGCCGCCACATCCGGGTCGTGGCCCCCTCGTCGACTTTCCCGCGCAAGGACTTCGCGCGGGGTGTGGCGCGGCTACGCGAGCGCTACCGCGTGAGCTTCGCCGACGATGTGTTCGAGATGCGCGGCTACCTCGCCGGGGACGACCCGCGGAGGCTGGCGGAGCTGCGCGACGCGCTGACCGATCCCGACGTCGACGCCATCGTGGCCGCGCGGGGCGGCTACGGCGCGACGCGCCTCCTGGACGCGCTGACGCCCGAGGAGGTGCGGGCCTCGCCCAAGCTGCTCGTGGGCTTCAGCGACGTCACCGCGCTCCACGCGCTGTGGGCGCGCGCGGGGCTGCGCTCGATCCACGGCCCCATGGTCGCGGCGCTCGGACGCGCGGAGCCTGCCTGGGTCGAGCGCTGGATCGCCGCGGTGGAGGGCGGGCCCGTCGCCGCGGCCACCGGGCTCGACACGATCCATCCGGGCGAGGCCGAGGGCCCCCTCGTCGGTGGCAACCTCGCGGTCCTGGCCGCGCTCGTCGGCACCCCCTATGCGCCGCCGCTCGACGACGCGATCCTCTTCCTCGAGGACGTCGGCGAGGCGCCGTATCGGGTCGATCGCATGCTCACCACGCTGCGGCAGGCCGGCTGGCTGGCGCGCGTGCGCGGGGTCGCGCTCGGCTCGTTCACCGCCTGTGATCCGCGCGCGGACGGGCGCACCGTCGAGGCCGTGCTCCGCGATCGCCTCGCCGATCTGGGCGTCCCGGTCGCGGCCGGGGTCGGGGCCGGGCACGCCCCCGAGGACGGTGAGGTCCCTCTCGGAGCCACGGCCCAGCTGGACGCGACGCGCGGCTCGCTGCGGTTCGTCGAGAACGCGGTCGAGGCGCGCCGAGCGGGGTGAGAGCGGCCTCACTTCGTCACGAGATGGTGACCCTGGGACCCGGTGGCGCGAGGCGAAAAACCTCGTAGGCTCCCGCTGCTCTGCTGGCGGCCCTTCTCGGGTCGACATCGCGGGCCTATCTTCCAGGGTCCGAGAGGATCCACTCGAACGCCGTTCTCGAAAGGCACCGGAACATGGGACAGGACTTCGACCTCGAGCAGTACGACATCCACGTCGCGAACATCATCCGCAACGCGCCCCCGTCCCGCCTGTACGAGCACGGTCTCCGCAACGAGGCGGGCACCGCCATCGCGTCGAGCGGCGCGCTGATCGCCATGAGCGGCGAGAAGACCGGCCGCAGCCCGAGCGACAAGCGGATCGTCGAGGAAGACGGCTCCAAGAGCGACGTCTGGTGGGGCCCCGTGAACATCGCCATGGACGAGCAGGTGTTCATGATCAACCGCGAGCGCGCGCTCGACTACCTGAACACCCGCCCGCACCTCTACGTGGTGGACGGCTACGCCGGCTGGGATCCGAAGTACCGGATCAAGGTCCGCATCATCTGCTCGCGCGCCTACCACGCGCTCTTCATGCGCAACATGCTCATCCGCCCCACGGAGGAGGAGCTGAAGGACTTCGGCGAGCCCGACTACGTCATCTACAACGCCGGCGCGTTCCCCGCGAACCGCTACACGTCGGGCATGACGAGCAAGACGTCGGTCGCGCTGCACTTCGGACGCCACGAGTTCGTCATCCTCGGCACCGAGTACGCCGGTGAGATGAAGAAGGGCGTCTTCACCATCATGCACTACCTCATGCCGAAGAAGAACGTGCTCTCGATGCACTGCTCGGCGAACGAGGGCGATGATGGGAGCGTCTCGATCTTCTTCGGCCTCAGCGGCACCGGCAAGACCACGCTCAGCGCCGATCCGAAGCGCCTCCTCATCGGCGACGACGAGCACTGCTGGAGCGACGACGGCGTCTTCAACATCGAGGGCGGCTGCTACGCGAAGGCCATCAACCTCTCGGCCGAGGACGAGCCCGAGATCTTCAACGCCATCCAGTTCGGCTCCGTGCTCGAGAACGTCGTGTTCGACCGCGAGAAGCGTCAGGTCGACTTCACCGACGTCTCGATCACCCAGAACACGCGCTGCAGCTACCCGATCGAGCACATCCCGAACGCGAAGATCCCCTGCGTCACCAAGCACCCCGACCAGGTGATCCTCCTGACCTGCGACGCCTTCGGCGTGCTGCCCCCGGTCAGCAAGCTCACGCCCGAGCAGGCGATGTACCACTTCATCAGCGGCTACACCGCGAAGGTGGCCGGCACCGAGATGGGCGTGACCGAGCCCGAGGCGACCTTCAGCGCCTGCTTCGGCGCCCCCTTCCTCGTCTGGCACCCGACGAAGTACGCCGAGATGCTCGCCGACAAGCTGCAGAAGCACGGCGCGCAGACCTGGCTCGTCAACACCGGCTGGACCGGCGGCCCGCACGGCGTGGGCAAGCGCATGAGCCTCAAGCACACGCGCGCCATCATCGACGCGATCAACTCCGGGAAGCTCACGAGCGCCGAGACCGTCGAGGACCCGATCTTCGGCGTGCACGTGCCGAAGGCCGTCGAGGGCGTGCCGAGCGAGGTGCTCGACCCGAAGAAGACCTGGAAGGACCAGGCCAAGTTCGACGTCACCGCGAAGAAGCTCGCGAGCCTCTTCAAGAAGAACTTCGAGAAGTACGAGGATCAGGCCAGCGAAGCGATTCGTGGCGCCGGCCCGCGCCTGTGAGCTCGAGAGAGCAGCGCGCCGAGCGCGTCCTCGACCTCGTCGTGGCGGTCCGGGAGGAGCGAGCCTCCCCCGAGGCCGCCGCGCTGCTCCTCGCGCGCGACGCGAAGCCGGAGCTGAACGTCGAGACGGAGCTGGCGCGGATCGACGAGCTGGCCGCCCCGCTCGGTGAGCTCGACCCGGCCTGCCCCGCCGAGGAGCAGGCGCACATGCTCGCCGGTCACCTCTACGAGGGCCTGGGCTTCCACGGCAACGAAGAGGACTACTACGATCCGCGCAACAGCTACCTGGACGACGTCGTGCGCCGCCGCACCGGCATCCCGGTCACGCTCGCGCTCGTGATGATGGCGGTCGGACGCCGCGTCGGCCTGCAGGTCGATGGCATCGGCTTCCCGGGGCACTTCCTCGCCCGGATCGGCGGGGAGGACGGTGTGTTCGTCGACCCGTTCTTCGGGGGGCGGGTGCTCGACGACGCGGCCCTCTCGCGGCTCGCCGCGCGCATGCTCGGCAGCGCCGCGCGCCTCGACGCGGTCCACCTGGCGCCCGTGGGCATGCGCTCGATGGTGGTGCGCATGCTCGTGAACCTCAAGCACGCCCACGAGCGGCAGCGCGATCACGCGCGCGCGATGGTGGTCTGCGATCGGCTGGTCGACCTCACCGAGGACACCGCGTTCGTGCGCGACCGAGGCCTCCACGCGCTGGCGCTCGGCGCGCACAGCCAGGCGCAGGAGGATCTCGCCCGCTACCTGCTCAAGGAAGGCAAGACGGCCAAGGACGCGGCCCAGGTCCGCGCGGCGCTCGCTCGCGCGCAGGGCGGTGGCGGCTACGGGCCGAGCTGATAGTCTCTCCCCCGCATGTGGCGGAGCCTCGGGGGACTGTTGGCGCTGATCGCGCTCGCGACGGGCGCGCCCGGGTGTGGGCCCGGCATCCCCGCGCGCTTCGTGATCGAGCGCGACATCGACGGCTGGAGCTACCGGCGCTATCAGCGCGTGCTCGACGTCGAGATCGCGATGGCGGGCAACGCCGCGGTCGGTCACACGGCGACGTACGTGCAGCGCGCGTCGCGCAGCGGCCGCGGCACCAGCGTCCCCTACGCCAACGTCTTCGTCTCCGTCTACGAGCGGCCGCAGGGGCTCGCCGAGGAGGTGCGCCGCCAGGTCCGCGCGCTCGGGAGCTACCAGGCGTCCGTGCGCGGGCTGGGCGGGGGGCACGTCTGGTACCTCGACGCCGGCCCCGGCGATCGCTGGGCCCTCTGGGTGAGCGGCGCGCACGTGGTCAAGGTGGGCGCCTCGGACGCGACGGACGACGTGCCCGAGGCGGTGGTGAGCGCGTACATGGGCGTCTTCCCGAGTGACCTCGACGAGCACGGTCGGGCGCGCGACGGCACCGCCTCGGCGGGCGAGCCCCCCGGAGACAGCCCGACGGTGAGCGAAGAAGAGGCCGAGTTCGACGGCGCCGCGCCGAGCGGAGGCGACGACGACGAGGAGGTCCCCCACTTCCTGCGCGAGGACGCGCCGCGATGACCGGCCCCGGCGAGACGCGCCCCCCGCTCCACCTGGCGTCGGAGCCGCTCGCGCAGCTCTCGGCCTACCGGACCAAGCCCGATCCGGCGCCGGTCAAGCTCGACGCCAACGAGAGCCCGTGGCCGCTGCCCGAGGACGCGCGGCGACGGCTCGCGGAGCGCCTGGCCGACGTGCCGGTGCATCGCTACCCCGACCTGCTCGCCCGTGACCTCAAGCGCGCGCTCGCGGAGCGGCTCGGCGCGCGGCCGGAGGAGCTGCTGCTCGGCGTGGGGTCGGACGAGGTGATCGGCGTGCTGATGAGCGCGTTCGGGCGCGCCCCGGGCCGCGTCCTCTACCCGACGCCGACCTTCGTGATGTACCCGATCACCGCGCGCGTCCATGGCCTCGAGCCGGTGGAGGTCCCCCTCGCGCCCGACTGGTCCCTCGACGTCGAGGCCACCACGCGCGTCATCCGGCACGACACGCCGAACCTCATCTTCCTCGCCACGCCGAACAACCCGACCGGCAACCGCTTCGCGCCCGACGCGCTCGAGGCGATCGTGCGCGCGGCGCCCCGATCGCTGGTGGTGCTCGACGAGGCGTACGTCGCCTTCGCCGGAGAGAGCCTGGGCGGCTGGGTCGATCGCCACGCCAACGTGGGCGTGATGGGCACCCTCTCCAAGGTCGGCCTCGCCGGGCTCCGCGTCGGCTGGATCCGGATGCACGAGGCCCTCGTGAACGAAGCCGAGAAGGCGCGGCCGCCCTACAACCTCAACGCCTACGCACAGGCCGCCGCGACCGCGCTCCTGACGGAGATGCCCGAGCTGCTCGAGGCGCAGGTCGAGGCCATCGTCGCGGAGCGCTCCCGCCTCGTCGAGCTGCTCACCCCCCGGGTCGAGCGCGTGCATCCCAGCGAGGCGAACTTCGTGCTCGTCGAGGTGGACGACGCCGCCGCCGTGCACGCTGGCCTGCTCGAGCGCGGCGTGCAGGTGCGGCGGTTCGCGAACGAGCCGCGGCTCACCGCGTGCCTCCGGATCACGGTCGGCACCCCCGAGGAGACCGACCGATTGGTCGAGGCCCTCGACGCGCTCTCGTCGACGACCGCAACTTTGTGAACCGCGTGGGTCTCGGCGATACTCGCGCCATGACTTCCTCCGCACGCACCGCGCGCGCCCGCGCCGCGGTAGCCGCGCTCGCCCTGAGCGGGCTGCTCGGCGGCTGCGCCCAGAACGCCATCATGGAGCTTCAGATCGAGCTCCCGCCGGCGCCCGCGGGCAGCTCCGAGACCTTCGCGTACATCCAGGTCGCCACCCCCGCGGGCGGCTTCGACTTCGACGTCGAGTGGGGAGACACGGGGTTCAGCTTCCCCCTGACCGCCACCCGCCAGTGGGCCTGCGTCAGCGTCGTCAGCGGCGATCCCACCGTCGACGTGAACGCGCGCATCCGCTACTGCAGCGACCCCGAGTGCCTCGACGTGGCGGACGGGAACGCGCCCGAGTCCCGGGTCGCGATCGAGTCGCCGCTGTACATCGGCCGTCGCACCTTCGTGACGGTCGGCGTCCCTCAGGTCCCCGAGTGCGCGCTCGCGGCGGACTGCGGCGGCTTCGGCGCCTGCGAGAGCGGCCGCTGCGTCTGCGCCTCGGACGCGGACTGCACCGCGACGAACACCGAGTGCCGGGCGGGAGGCTGCGCCGAGATCGTGCCGCGCTGCAAGGTCGAGGGCTGCATCACGGGCGCCACCGACAACTACTGCGCCGACGACGGCTCGCACTTCTGCGAGCGCCTGGGCGCCGAGCCCCTCTCCTTCGAATGCGAGCTCGGCGAATGATGCGGCGCTGCTCACTGATCCTCGCGCTCGCCGCGCTGCTCCCGGCCTCGGCCCTCGCCCAGGGCGGTGGGCGCTGTGGGGAGCTCTCCCCGACGGAGATGGAGGAGGCGCGCGCGCTCTTCATCGCCGGCTCGGCCGCCGTCGAGGCGGGCCGCTGGTCCGACGCGGTCGCGAGCTACGAGCGCGCCTACCAGCTCTCGTGCGCGCCGTCCGCGCTCTACAACCTGGCGATGGCCTACCGGGCCCTCGGCCGCCATCGGGACGCCCGCGACGCCTTCGACCGGTTGATGGCGCTCCACCCCGACCTCAACGCCGATCTCCGCGTCAACGCGCAGCAATTTCGCCGCGAGGAGGCCTCGCGCGTCGCGGTGCTGGAGCTGGTCGGCATCGATCCCGACGCGCGCACCGAGATCAGCTTCGACGGCCGGGCGGTGCCGGACGAAGGGCAGCGCCCGGTGGTGGTCGAGACCGACGCGGGCTCCCACTCCCTCGTCGCGCGCCTCCCCGAGCATCAACCCTTCGTCTGGGAGGGCGCGCTCAGCGACGGCCAGCGGGAGACGGTCCAGGCCGTCTTCCGGCCGATCCCGACCGGCGATGACACCGTCGCGGTGGTCCTGCTCGTGGTCGGCGCCGTCGCGCTCGTCGGCGGCGGCATCGCGCTCGCGGTGCTGCTGCAAGAAGACGCGCAGTTGCAGCCGCTGAGCCCGTTCGTCGTCGAGCTCTGAGCGCCGACCCGGCGGCGCCGGCGTCGCAGTCAGAGCTGAACATTCGAGCGGGAGTGTTTCGAGAACGACGCACCAGATCGTGGAAGTCCCCCGCTGGGTGCTGCTATGCTGCTCGCGATGGGGCATGCCCGTCCAGCGACGGCGCCCGCTATCTACGGCCGCTACGAGACCCTCTTCCGCATCGCCGCCGGCGGTATGGCCGAGGTGTATGCGGCGCGTCAGCGCGGCGAGGCGGGTTTCCAGAAGCTGGTGGCGCTCAAGCGCATGCTGCCCCACCTCACGGATGACGAGCGCTTCGTGAACATGTTCATGGACGAGGGCCGCCTCGCCGCGAACATCGACAGCCCGAACGTCGTCAGCACCATGGATCTGGGACGCGCCGACGACGGCTCGCTCTACCTGGTGATGGAGCTGGTGGTGGGCGCGACGCTCAGCGCGCTGCTCCGCAACGCCGCCCGCGAGGGTGAGTCGGTCCCGACGGACGTCGCGGTCGAGATGATCGCCCAGGCCGCGCAGGGGCTGCACGACGCGCACGAGGCGCGCACCCCCTTCGGAGCCCCTCTGCAGCTCGTGCACCGTGACGTCTCCCCGCAGAACATCCTCGTCGGCATCGACGGTCGCGTCCGGATCACCGACTTCGGGGTCGCGCGCGCAGTGCTCCGCCGCACCAAGACGAGCACGGGCGAGTTCAAGGGCAAGCTCAGCTACTTCTCGCCCGAGCAGTGCGCGGACAAGGACCTCGACCGTCGCAGCGACGTATTCTCGCTCGGCGTCGTCGCCTGGGAGACCCTGACCACCCGGCGGCTCTTTCACGCCGAGAACCCGCTCGCGGTGCTCGAGCGCGTCACGCGCATGCCGATCCCGATGGCTCACTCGGTGCGCCCCGAAGTGCCGGCGGCGGTGGCGGCCGTGGTGCAGACCGCTCTCGAGCGTGATCGCGACCAGCGCTTCTCGACCGCCGCGGAGTTCGCGGCGGCGCTCCGCGCTGCGGCGCGGGAGGCCGCCGCGCCCCCGGATCGCGGTCGGGTGGGGGAGCTCTGTCAGCGCTACGGCGGCGAGTCGCTCGAGCGGGTGCAAGAGCAGCTCAAGGTGAGCCTCAGCAGCCCCAGCCTCCCGACGATCGACGACTTCGAGGCCGAGAAGACCGACATCTCGAGCGGGATCGTCATCCGTCCGGAAGACGAGGGGCCCCACCCCGCGACGCCGCGAGCGCCGAGCGGCAAGTCCAGTAAGCGGAGGGCGGCGCCGAGCCGCGCCCCGCTCGTCATCGCCAGCCTCGTCGCGGTGCTCGGGCTCGGCGTCGGCGTGACGGTCGGTGTGCTCGCGATGGGGAGCCAGGACACGACCGCCGCCGAGGCGGAGAGCGTCGAGGCCGCGGACCTCACGACCGAGAACGCCATCGCCGGCCCGAACCGCGTGGCGGCCGAGGTCGGAGGCGAGGTGGGCGGCGGCGTCGAGTCGAGCGAGTCCCCCGACGCTCCGACCGAGCCCGAGGCGGAAGAGGCCGACGGCGAAGCGGCCGACGGAGAAGAGACCGGCGCCACGACCGCGCGACGCCCTCGAGCGAGGCCGCGGCCCGCCGCGCGCGAGCCCGTCGTCGAGCGACCTGCCCCCGTGCAGCGCGCGCCGACGCGCCCGCGCCCACGCCCTCAGCCTCAGGCCGCCCCCGAGCCCGAGCCGCAGCCCGCGCCGCAGCAGCGCCGGCTGGGTCCCGGCCTGCAAGGGCTCGGCGACTTCGAGCGCGAGCTGGGCCGCTGAGGCGCTTCAGTTCGGCTCGGGCGGCGGGATCGTCTCGGTCCCGAGGCCGATCCCGGCCAGCATCTCGTTCGAGTCTCCCGCGCGCTCGCTGCCTGCGCTGCTGCTCGCGGGGAGCGCGGCGTCGGGCACGACCTCGCCGCTGATCCGATCGGGGACGGGCGGGAGCCGATCGCCGAACCAGCCGAAGAACTCGAGCATCCGACGCTTCCGCTTGGGCGGCAGGTAGTCGAAGTTCACGCCGCGGTCGCTGATCTCCCAGAACTCGCTGGAGCGCACCGCGAGCAGCTCGTTGCGGATGGAAGCCAGCCGCTCGGGGCTCTCGCCGTGCATGTCGCGGAAGACCTCCCGCGCCAGCTCCTCGTCGCCCTTGAGCAGATAGAACGTCGCCAGCTTGATCTGCGCCTTGCGCACGCCCCGGAGGCTGGTCTCCTGGACCTCGGACTCCGACTCGCGATCGACCTGGAGGAAGATCCGCAGCAGCTCGCGCGCGGCGGGGCTGTCGCGCTCGTAGGCCAGCTCGTTCAGCGAGCAGAGGTCGTAGGCCGCCGTCTCCAGGATGAACGGCAACTTGGCCGTGAACGAGACACCGCCGTAGTACTTGAAGTACCGCGCGATCTCGACCGCGTGCTTGCCGTCCGCGTACCCGAGGGCGCTCTCCGCGAGCAGCCGGTACTGGTTGAACACGTTGTACGCGGTGCGCACGTCCTTGGCGTTCACGGTGGAGCGCAGGTACGTGTTGAAGAACTTCACCGCGAGATCGAACAGCTCCCGGTGCCCGCTCGCCAGCGCCGCCTCCGCCACCAGCCGCGTGTTGATGGCGATGAGGTAGTTCATGTCGCGCATGCGGTTGAGCGCTTCGTTGTAGAGCGTCTGGTACTGGCGCAGCACCTTCATCTCGAGCCAGATCCGACGCTCCGTCACCGACTCGAGCACCGCGTTGGACATGGAGACGAAGTCGGGGTTGACGGCCAGATCGCCGACCACCGCGAACCAGGGCTCCGGCATGCGTGAGCGCATGCGCTGGTAGTCCAGCACCAGCTCGCGGAGCGCGTCGGCGCTCGCCATGGAGACGCCCTTGTCCTTGTGCTCCATCGCGTTGAGCGCCACGTCGGCGAGCTGCTCGATCCCGCGCACCGCCTCCGTCTGCTTGCGCTCGATGGTCCAGCTCGCGCGGCGCGAGTCGATGGTGTCGAGCGTGTGGCGTCGGATGCGCTCGACGATCTCCACCGGGTTGAGGAACTTGAACACGAAGGCGAAGTACGGGAGCAGGATCACCAGGCTCAGTCCGAGCATCACCATGCTCACCGCGCCGCCGACGAAGGGGACGAAGCCGAGCGTCGCGCCCTCCCCCATGTCGAAGACGATGCTGACCGCGAGGCACTGCACGGCGGTCACCACGAAGAAGCCCATCACCGCGAAGTTGATCGGCTCCGAGACGAACAGCTCGGTGATGCGGTGCGTGTAGCGGTTGCTCGCCAGCTCCACGATGATGGCGACGACCGTGATGGCGATGCCGAGGACGGCCGCGACCACCTCCGCCGCGTTGCTGATCGCGCCGAGCGCGGAGCTCGGGTTCGGATGGAAGAGCAGCCGCCAGACCGCGGCCGGATCCGGCTCGTCCGCCGTGTCGATCACGAACGTGATCACGAAGACGGCGAGCGATGTGCCGACGAGGATCGAAAAAGGCAGGAGCCAGATTCGAAACGGGCTGGTTCGTTGTCCCCCCGGGTCCATGCGGAACCGGAGTCTAGCACCCGCGGCGTTTGCTATGCTCGCCGCCGTGACGGCTCCGGGACGTCTACTGGTGGTGATGATCTGGCTCGCGCCGGCCGCGGCCCTGGCCCAGGCCACGCCCACACCGCCCACGGAGCCCGGCCCCGGATCCCTCGCCGATCCCGAGCCTGGCTCCACAGCGGATCCCGAGCCCGAATCCGCAGCTGATCCCGAGCCCGCGGCGTCCCCCACCTCCCTCGTCCCCCCGGGCGGCGTCCCTCCCATCCCCGGCGTCCGCGAGCCCCGCCCGGTGGTCGCGCCCGAGCCGGAGCCGGAGCCCGAGCCGATCCCCCTGCCGAGCTACTCGCTCGAGCTCCGCTTCGGCGTGACGTTCCCCGCCGACTACAGCTTCGACCAGGCCCTCGCCGCGCTCCGCTACGATGGCCTGCGCGCCGCGGCCACCGCCGTCGTCGGCGTGCAGATCCCCGTCCTCGACTGGCTCTGGCTCGGCGGACGCTTCGGCGGGCGCGGCCGGGGCTGGGCGCACCCGGATCGCGACGCCGCGTCCCTGGTCGCGGGCGAGCTGCTCGCCACGGTGCAGGTGCGCGCGTGGCTCGGCCGCGTCGTCGAGCTCGGGCTGATGGTGAGCGGCGGCCTCGGATGGATGCAAGTCGCCATGCGCGACGCGACCTCGGATCAGGCGGTGGGTCGCTTCGGCGTCGAGGCCATCCTCGCGTTCAAGACCGGAGAGCACTTCGCGTTCGGGCCGCGCGTCGGCTACGACTTCTTCGAGTGGTCGGGCATGAACGCCTACGGACACGGCGTCGACGTCGGCGGCTTCAGCCTCGGCCTCGCCCTGGAGGGTCGAGAGTGACACGCCGCGGCGCACGCTGGCCTTGGGTCGTGGTGGCCGTGCTCGTCGCGATGGTGGCGTGCGACGGGCACGCGTTCCCGGAGCGCGCGTACCACGAGGAGTTCGAGACCCTCTGCGACGGCACGCCGTGCGGCTGGGAGATCTCGCGGGGTGATCCCGACCAGGCCACCTGGGTCACCACCCTTCACCCCGGCGAGCACGGCTTGCGATTGAGCGGTGAGGTGACGGTGCGAGGCCCCGGCGCGATGGAAGAGGCGCCGGACGTGATCCAGCGCATGAACCCTTCACTCCACGTGGCCGCGCGCTGCGACAGCGGCTCGAGACTGCAAATCACCGTGCTCGCCACCGACCGCGCCGGCGTCCCGGCGCGAGCCTCCGCAGAGCTGCCCGCGAACACCGACTGGTCCGGCGACGCGACGGTCCTCCTCATGCTCGACGCGGTCGTGGTCGACGCCCGCGTCACGGCCGTCGTGATCGAGAAGACGGGCACGGGAAGTTGCGAGATCTCGGAGATCACGATCGACGACGGGCCTCTCGACCAGATCGGTTGCTGACCTGCGGCTCGGCGCTCGCGCCGCACAAAGGCCACGCTCGTTGCCAGTATCGCGACCGATATGGCGTGACGTGCGTCACTGGCGCGAGCCCCGAGGGCACAGTAGAACGCTTCCGCTCACCCCGAGCGGGTCTACGGACGCAGCGAGACTGACCGGTTCATCTCGTCCGCTCGAACCGCCCCCGCTCCGACAGCGCAGCGCACGCGCGACGAGGTGAGCCTCCACCACCCAACCAGGAGGACCGCATGGGCGCGTGTCATGCCGTGAATGACGTCACTCGTGCTTCCGCGAGGCAGAGACGTCGACGGATTCGCCATTCCAGATGGCTCGGGACCGTCGCGAGCGCCCTCGTCATGGGCGCGATGGTGGCGCCCGAGGCGGTCATCGCCCAGGGCGGCCAGCTCGTCCAGGGCGGCCAGCTCGCGGCCGCCGACCCCGCCGTCGTGGCCCTCGGGCGCGCCCTCGACCGACGTATGACGGTGTGGGCGACCGACCACCGTGTGGTCTATGTGAGTCACTGTCGACAAACCCGCGGCGGGTGCCCCGAGCGCGTCGCGAGCTTCGCGCGGCTGATCGCCGACGCCTCGGAGCGACATCACCTCGACCCCTTCCTCCTCGCCGCGGTCGCCGTCCGCGAGAGCGGCATGGATCCGACCGCGCACGGCTCGGTGGGCGAGCGAGGCATCGTGCAGCTGCACCCGCGCGGCAGCGGGGCGCGCGTGCGATACGTGCGGAGTGAAGCGTACCGGCGCAGCTGCTCGCGGCGCCCGGACGCGTGCCAGGCGGAGGTGCTCGAGGCCGGCGCGAGCCTCCTGTCTCGAAGCATCGATCGTTGCGGCGGCGTCCGCGAGGGGCTCGGCGCCTACAACCGCGGCGTCTGCGGCCCGACCGGGTACGCCGACCGCGTCATGAGCGAGCGTCAGCGTCTCTTGCGGCTCGCCAAGACCGACGCGCGGACCGTGGCCGACATCGACTGAGACCACGGGCCGAGGAAGCCGCGGCTCGAACCGGCGTATGCTCTCCGAGATGCGTCGCCTCACCACGTTCTCGTGCTTTCTCCTCCTCGCCGCGTGCGGGGAGCCCCCTTCGACCGACTGCGCCACCGAGGGCTGCGCCGATCCCGCGCGCACCTGCGTGCCCCACGACGACGGCAGCGCCACCTGTGAGTGCGCGGACGACACGGTCGACGTCGGGGGCGAGTGCGTCGAGCCCGGCGAGTGCATGGAGGGCGAGTGCGGGGAGCATGGCCGCTGCGAGGCCGGCGCCTGTGTCTGCGACGCCGGACACATCGGAGCCCGGTGCGAGCGCTGCGCGGAAGGCCTGCACGGCGACGGCGCGGGCGGCTGCACCGACGACGTCTGCCTGCCCGACCCGTGCGACCCCGGCCGGCGCTGCGTCGCGGTCGAGGGCGAGGCCACCTGCCGCTGCCCCGCCGGCCAGCACGACGAGGACGGCGCGTGCGTGCCCGACACCACGTGCATGGAGGAGAGCTGCGCCGGGCACGGCGTCTGCGACGACGCGGGGGGCTCCGTCTCGTGCGCGTGCGAGGCGGGCTGGGGGCGCGTACTGCGACGCCTGCGACGAGGCGGGCGGCTGGCACGCGGACGGCGCGGGCGGCTGTACGATGGACGCTTGTTTGCCCAACCCGTGCACCGCGCCGGACCGCGGGGTCTGCACCATCGACGAGACGGAGGGCGTGATCTGCAGCTGCGATCCCGGCTTCCACGACGACGGCTCGGGGGGATGTGTCGCCGACGAGGTGTGCACGGCGGACCGCTGCGGTGCGCACGGGGTCTGCGCGGAGATCGGCGGAGTGACGGAGTGCACGTGCGACGCGGGCTGGACGGACGACGCGTGCGACGCGTGCGACGCGGCGGCCGGCTACCACGACGACGGGATGGGCGGCTGCACCACCGACGTCTGCCTGCCCAACCCCTGCGCCACGCCGAACCGGAGCGTGTGCGCCGACGTCGGCGGCGTGGCGGAGTGCAGCTGCGATCCGGGCTACCACCCGGACGGCGTCGGCGGGTGCACCATGGACCCGTGCATCCCCGATCCGTGCGCCGGGACCGGTCAGCTCTGCCGCGAGGTCGCCGGCATGGCCGAGTGCTACACGCCGGCGTGCGACGACGGGAACCCCTGCACCGACGACGCGTTCGACGGCGCGGCGTGTGTCTTCTCGCCTCGCGCGGACGGGAGCAGCTGCTCGACGACCGTGTGCCAGAGCGGTCAGACCTGTACGGCGAGCGTATGCGGCGGAGGCAGCGCCGTGAGCTGCGACGACGCGAACCCGTGCACGGACGACGCGTGCGACGCCGTCACGGGGTGCAGCAACGTGGTGGACGACACGAACGTCCCGGACGACGGCCTCGCGTGCACCGAGGACGTCTGCGCCGCGGGCGTCGCGTCGAGCACGCCGCGCGACGCGCGCTGCGACGACGGGCTGTGGTGCACGGGCACCGAGGTGTGCCTCCCCGGAGACGCGCGCGCCGACGCGAGCGGCTGCGTGGCCGAGGCGGCGCCGACCGCGCCTGGCCCCGACGGTCCTTGCGGCACGTGGTCCTGCGTCGAGGCGAGCCGCTCGTGGTCGCTGAGCGCGGTGAGCGCGGGCAGCGCGTGCGACGACGGGATCGCCTGCACGACCGGAGACGCCTGCAGCGGGGACGGCGCGTGCCGCGGCGCCGTCACGGCCGCGTGCCGGGTGGGGGCCACGGCCGCCTGCACCACGACCCGCCCGCTCGGCGCGAGCGTGGACATCCCGCGCGCGTCCGTCCGCGGCGCGCTCTCCTTCGAGGGCGCCACGCCCGTGGGGAGCGGGTCCGACGACGAGGTGAACCTCTGGCTGCAGAACCAGCACACCGGCTCGCTGGTCCACCTCGAGCAGATCGACTTCACCAGCTGGGACGGCGCGCGATACCCCGTGCGCAGCTGGGACTTCCGCGACGACCACGCCATCGACCTCGACGTGCTCCCGGGCACCTACGACCTGATCTACCAGCGCTTCTGGGGCAGCGGCGACGCGACGCGTGACTGGGGCGGCGCCCCGGACGGCACCTACCCCTTCGGCAGCCACGTCTGGCGCGCGGACATCGTGCTCGGGCCGGGCACCAACACGCTCGACGTCGGTCTGCCCCGCGCGCGGATCAGCGGCGCGCTCACGTTCGACGGCGGGGCACCGATCGGCAGCGGCGCGGACGACGAGGTGAACCTCTGGCTGCGCGACACCCGCACCGGCTCGCTCGTCCACCTCGAGCAGGTCGACTTCACCAGCTGGGACGGCGCGCAGTACCCCGTGCGCAGCTGGGACTTCCGCGACGACCACGCCATCGACCTCGACGTGCTCCCGGGCACCTACGACATCCTCTACCAGCGCTTCTGGGGCAGCGGCGACGCGTCGCGCGATTGGGGCGGCGCGCCCGACCGCACCTATCCGTTCGGCAGCCACGTCTTGCGGCGAGACGTGGTCTTCGGCCCGGGCGTCAACACGCTCGACGTCGACATCCCGACCGCGCGCGTCACCGGGAGCCTGACCTTCGACGGGGCGGCCCCGGTCGGCAGCGGCTCGGACGACGAGGTGAACCTCTGGCTCCGCGACACCCGCACGGGCTCACTGGTGCACCTCGAGCAGATCGACTTCACCTCGTGGGACGGCGCGCAATACCCCGTGCGAAGCTGGGACTTCCGCGACGACCACGTCATCGACCTCGACGTCCTCCCGGGGACCTACGACGTCATCTACCAGCGCTTCTGGGGCAGCGGGGACGCCGACCGCGACTGGGGCGGCGCGCCCGACGGCACCTACCCCTTCGGCAGCCACGTGCTGATGGAGGGCGTGGTCCTCGGGCCTGGCGTCAACACGCTCGACGTCGACATCCCGCGCGCGTCGGTGATGGGCACGCTCACCTTCGCGGGCGGACCCGCCGTGGGGAGCGGCGCGGACGACGAGGTGAACCTCTGGCTGCGCGACACGCGCACCGGCTCGCTCGTGCACCTCGAGCAGATCGACTTCACGTCGTGGGACGGCGCGCAGTACCCCGTGCGCAGCTGGGACTTCCGCGACGACCGCGTCATCGCCCTCGACGTTCTGCCCGGCACCTACGACCTCGTCTATCGCCGCTTCTGGGGCAGCGGGGACGCCGACCGCGACTGGGGCGGCGCGCCCGACGGCACCTATCCCTTCGGCAGCCACGTGCTGCGGGCCGGGATCGTCATCGCGCCGGGCGCGAACACGCTCGACGTCGACATCCCGCGCGCCTCGGTGATGGGCGCGCTCACCTTCGCGGGCGGGCCCGCCGTGGGGAGCGGCGCGGACGACGAGGTGAACGTCTGGCTCCGCGACGTCGCCACCGGCTCGCTCGTGCACCTCGAGCAGATCGACTTCACGTCGTGGGATGGCGCGCAGTACCCCGTGCGCAGCTGGGACTTCCGCGACGACCGCGTCATCGCGCTCGACGTCCTGCCCGGCACCTACGACGTCCTCGTGCGCCGCTTCTGGGGGAGCGGGGACGCGCTGCGGGACTGGGGCGGCGCGCCCGATGGCACCTACCCCTTCGGGAGCCACGTGCTGATGAGCTCGGTCGTCATCGGCCCGGGCTCGAACGCGCTGAACGTCGACGTGCCGCGCGCCTCGGTCAGCGGCGCGCTCACCTTCGCGGGTGCGGCCCCCGTCGGGAGCGGCAGCGACGACGAGGTGAACGTCTGGCTCCGCGACCGCGCCACCGGCTCGCTGGTGCACCTCGAGCAGGTGGACTTCGCGAGCTGGGACGGATCGCGCTACCCGGTCCGGAGCTGGGACTTCCGCGACGATCACGTCGTCGATCTCGACGTGGCCCCCGGGAGCTACGACCTCGTCTACCGCCGCTTCTGGGGCAGCGGCGACGCGAGCCGGGACTGGGGCGGCGCCCCGGACGGCACCTACCCCTTCGGCAGCCAGCTGCTGCGCGAGTGCGTCAGCTTGCCCTGACGCTCACGGCGCGCAGTTGGCCCAGCGGCTGGCGATGCCGTCGCCGGGGGGCGCGTACCAGATCCTCGCCTGCGCGTAGGTGACCGCGATCCCTTCGTGCGCGGCGGTGGGGAAGGCGCCTCCCGCCGACACGCGCGAGACGTCGAAGACGTGCACCCCGGAGCGGATCATCAGCTGGAAGGCGCGCGGCGTGCCGGTCGCGCCGATGGGGAAGCTCGAGGTGTGCACCACGCCGAGGAAATACGTGTCTCCGTGCACCGCGAGCCCGATCCGGCTCGAGGGATCGACCGGGTCGTCGGGCGTGGTCCCCGTCGTGACCCGCCCCAGATCCGGGCTCGACGACAGCGACGCGAGGAAGGCGTAGCGGATCTCGGAGTCGGACGCGCTCCCGCCGCGGGTCGACCAGGCGAGCATCGCGTCGGGCGTGGGCGTGCCCCCGGTGGACGCGACGGCGACGTCCCACACGAGCGCGGGGCTGGCGATGGTGCGCGCGGTGATGGCGGGCGTCGCGCTCGCGCCGCGGACCCAGCGCAGCTCCACGTCGCGAAGATCGGTGCTCGCGAACGCCACCAGGTCCCCGCCCGCCGAGGGGGTGACGGTGAACGGGCGCGAGGTCCGGCCGAGCTCGATCGGGCCGGCGAGCCAGCGATGATCCGTCAGCCGGTAGACGCGCCGGCGCAGCCGCCCTCCGCTCTCGACCGTGTAGAGGTAGACGTGGCTCGCGTCGACCGACACGCGGACCTGTGAGGCGGAGACGGGGATGGTCGTGCTCCAGCGCGTCGTGAGGTTCGCGTTGAGCCGCTGGAGGATCACGTAGCTGCCGAACGCCGACGCGAACGCGATGGTGGAGGTGCCATGGCTCGCGGCGTGAAAGCGGCGGGTGGCGGTGAGCGGGACGGGGCCGCCGGTCACGAGCCCGCCCGCCGTCTGCTCGAAGCCATACACGTCGCCGTCGGCGTACCAGAAGGAGCGCCGGCTCGAGCCCAGCTCCACGACCACCGGGCGCTCGTAGGCGCGGGTGGGAGCCTCGACCGCGGGGGCGTCCCACGCCAGGACGCCCTCGTCGCGCAGCCCGTCGCAGTCGTCGTCGCTGAAGTTGCAGCTCTCGGCCGGGGGCGTGCACGCGAAGAGCGCGGGCGGGTTGCACGACGCGCTGCACGCGCCGGTGCCGGTGCTGCCGCAGACGGTGGTGCAGCTGGTGGAGGCGCCGCGCACGCACGCAAAGGTCTGGTCGGGCGCCCCGTCGCAGTCGTCGTCGGCGCCGTCACAGGTCTCGCTCGCGCCGGGGAAGCGGCTCGCCGACGCGTCGTCGCAGTCGCCAGCGCGGTCCGCGTACCCAGGCGGCGCGGCGCACGCCTGCGTGGTGGCGCCCGCGCCCCAGCCGTCTCCGTCGGCGTCCCGGTGGAAGGTGGAGAGCACGCCCTCGTCGACCGAGAGGTCGCAGTCTTGATCCACGCCGTCGCACGTCTCGGTCGCGCCGGGGTGACACGCGCCGCAGGTGTCGTCGCAGTCGCTGGCGTCGTCGACGAAGCCCATCGGGACCGCGCAGGCGCGCGCACGCATGTCGCGGTCGCCGTGCCCGTCCCCGTCGCGGTCGGCGTAGTAGCTGCGCTGCACCCCCTCGTCGACGAGCCCGTCGCAGTCCTGATCCACCTCGTCGCAGGTCTCGCGTCCGTCGGGATGACAGGCGGCGCAGTCGTCATCGCAGTCGCGCGCGTCGGCCACGTAGCCCTCGGGGCGGGCGCAGCGCTCGACCGAGTCGGACGGATCGCCCGCGCCGTCTCGATCGCGATCCCGGTACCAGCGGGTGGGCGCCTCGCACGGCGCCGCGTCCGGGAGCCCCCGCGAGGCGTCGAGGGGCGCGCTCGCGTCGCGGGTCGCCCCGTCGGTCGGGGCACCTCCGTCCGTGGTCGGAGGGGGGCCCGCGTCCGCGACGCCGGGGGGCGTCATCTCGCAAGCAGAGAGGGTCAGGAGGAGGAGAGCCAGGGAGGCGCGTCGATGAGTCATGCCGGCGTCCTCGGCCCTCCGGATGACTCGTTGCGTGCGCTCAGAAAAAAAAGACAGAGCCCCCGCGGAGGTTCCGCGAGGGCTCTCATCGGGTCGTTCGGCCGCTGCGGCTCAGTCGTGCGCGGAGCCGCGCCGGAGGTAGGCCGGGATGTCCAGCACCGCCTCGTCGTGCAGCGCGGTCGCGCCGAACGCGCGGCCGCCGACGCGGGCCTCGGAGATCGAGACCTGCTCGGGCGCGACGCTGCTCCGCCGGGCGCGGATGCTCTCGCGCGGCGCCACGCTGCGGCGCGAGGGGACCTGCACGGGGATGCTCGGCCGGCTGGTGCGGGCCGCGGCCTGCGGCTGCACCTCCTCCATCTGACGCGCCTCGGCGTCGAAGCCGGTCGCGATGACGGTGACCTTCACCACGTCGCCCATGTCCATGTCGGTCACGAGGCCGAAGATGATGTTCGCGTCCTCGTGCGCCTCTTGCTGCACCAGGCTGGCCGCCTCGTTGATCTCCTTCAGCCGCACGTCCGGGCCGGCGGTGAAGTTGATGAGGATGCCGGTCGCGCCCTCGACGCTGACCTCGTCGAGGAGCGGGCTGTTGATGGCCATGCTCGCCGCGTCGATCGCGCGGCGGTCACCCTTGCCGTAGCCCGTGCCCATCAGCGCGCGGCCCATGCCGCTCATGATCGTCTTCACGTCCGCGAAGTCGACGTTGATCATGCCGCTGTGGGTGATGAGGTCGCTGATGCCGCGCACCGCCTGGACGAGCACGTCGTCCGCGCGGCGGAAGGCCTCGAGCAAGCTCATGTCCTCTTCTTCGAGGTTGAGGAGCTTCTGGTTCGGGATCGTGATGATCGTGTCGACGCTCGCCCCGAGGTCGTCGATGCCGGCCTCGGCGTTGCGCGAGCGGCGCTTGCCTTCGAAGAGGAAGGGCTTGGTCACCACGCCCACCGTGAGCGCGCCCATGTCCCGCGCGACCTGCGCGATGATGGGGGCGGCGCCGGTGCCGGTCCCGCCGCCCATGCCGGCGGTGATGAAGACCATGTCCGCGCCCTCGAGCGCCTCGCTGACCCGCTGCACGTCCTCGAGCGCCGCCTTGCGGCCGACGTCGGGGTTCGCCCCCGCGCCGAGGCCCTTGGTCAGGGCCGGCCCGAGCTGGATCTTGGTCGGAGCGAGGTTGGCCTCGAGCGCCTGCATGTCGGTGTTGCCGGCGATGAACTCCACGCCCTCGAGCCCGCTGTGGATCATCGTGTTGAGCGCGTTGCCGCCGCCCCCGCCGACGCCCACCACCTTGATGCGCGCCTGCATCTCCGCGTCATCCGCGAACTCGATCGAGATTCCCATTTCGTGTTCCTCCCTGATGCGCGCCCTGGGTTCGCCCTCCCATGGGTCGCGCAGAAAGCTTCGTTCTCAGTTTGTTCAGAAGACGGTCTTCAGAAGACCTCGCGGAACCACTGGCCGAGCTTCTGGCCCCAGCCGTCCTGCGCCGCGATGTGAGCCACCGACGACGCCGTGTCGTCCATGGCGGGCGCCTGCCGAATGCGCTCGGCGCCGTACTTCACCAGCCCCACCCCCGTCGAGTAGGAGGGGCTCTTGACCACGTCCATCAGGCCGCCGACGCCCTGCGGGGCGCCGCGCCGAACGGGCAGGCCGAGGATCTGCTCCGCGAGCTCCGGCATTCCGTCGAGCTGCGTGGTGCCGCCCGTGACCACCGCGCCGCTCGCGAGCATGTCCGCGAAGCCGGTCTCGGCGATGACGTGGGCCACCGCCTGGAAGATCTCCTCCACGCGGGGCTCGATGATCTGACAGAGCACGTGACGCGGAAGGACGCGCGGGGGGCGGCCGCCGACGCTGGGGACCTCGATGGTCTCCTCTTCGTCGACCATCGCCGTCGCGGCGCAGCCGTACTTGATCTTGATGCGCTCCGCCTCGGCCATCGGCGTGCGGAGGCCGGTCGCGATGTCGTTGGTGAGGTTGATCCCGCCGATGGGGATCACGCTCGTGTGCACGACCGCGCCGTCCACGTAGATGATGAGGTCGGTGGTGCCGCCGCCGACGTCGATCAGCGCGACGCCGATCTCCTTCTCGTCCTCGCTGAGCACCGCGTGGGCGCTGGCGAGCGGCTCGAGCACCATCTCCGCGACGTGCAGGTCGCAGCGCTCGCAGCACTTGGTGATGTTCTGCGCGGCGGAGCTCGCCGCGGTCACCAGGTGCACGCGCGCCTCGAGGCGGACGCCGCTCATGCCGACCGGCTCGCGGATCCCGTCCTGGTCATCGACGATGTACTCCTGCGGGAGCACGTGGATCACGTGGCGGTCGCCGGGCAGCGGGATGGCCTTCGCCTGCTCCAGCACGCGGCGGACGTCCTCTTCGGACACCTCGCGGGTGCTGATGGCGGCGACGCCCTCCTGGTTCATGCCCCGGACGTGGCTGCCGGCGATGCCGGCGTAGACGCTGGCGATCTCGACGCCGGCCATGGTCTCGGCCTGCTCGATCGCCGCGCGGATGGCCTGGACGGTCGACTCGATGTTGACGACCACGCCCTTGCGAAGGCCCTTGGACGGCACCGAACCGATCCCGATGATGTCCAGGCCATCATCGGTCACCTCGGCGACGATCGCACAGACCTTCGTCGTGCCGAGGTCGAGGCCTGCGATGATTTCGTTCTCGGACATCCGTCGTTGCTCCTCGGGGCCTTCGTTGCGCCCCCACGAGCAGCACTACAGGACGCTGATCCGGGACACCAAATTTCGTGCAACCAAAAGCGCGCGGCGCGATACCCTCGGCGCAACGATGGCCGTCTGCCCCACCTGCGGCCGCGACGTGGGCGACGCCTCGTACTGCCCGCACGACGGCACGCCGCTCGCCCACCTGGGCCGCGGGCCCGCCGCGATGCCCTCGCTGGGCGACGTGGTGGACGGGCGCTATCGGCTGCTCTCGGAGCTGGGCAAGGGCGGCATGGCGATGGTGTTCGCGGCCCACGCCGAGGCGCTCGGTCAAGAGGTCGCGCTGAAGGTGCTCTACCCCCGGTGGGGCGACCACCGGAAGACGGTGGCGCGCTTCGCCCGGGAGGCGCGCGCCACGTCGCAGATCGATCACCCGAACGTCGTGAAGGTGTACGACTTCGGCTACGCGCCCGAGGGCTTCTATTTCCTCGCCATGGAGAAGCTCGACGGGCGACCGCTCGCTGGCATGGTCGCCCCCGGCAAGGGGCTCCGGCCCGGGCGGGCCATCCGGTTCTTGCTCCAGATCGCCGACGGGATGGCGCGCGCCCACGAGCTGGGCGTGGTGCACCGCGACCTGAAGCCGGACAACGTGATGGTGCGGCGCGAAGGCGGCCGGGAGACGCTGACCCTGGTCGACTTCGGCCTCTCGAAGATCACCGAAGGAGACGGAGCGCCGGTCACCGCGCAGGGGGACGTCATCGGCACGCCGGACTTCATGGCCCCCGAGCAGTGGCAAGGCCTCGCGGTCGACGCCCGGGCCGACGTCTACGCGTTCGGCGTGATGGCCTACGAGCTGCTCTCCGGCGAGCTGCCCTTCGGAGGCGACACGCTGATCCAGAAGCTGCAGCAACACCTCTACTCGGTCGCGCTCCCGCTCGGAGACCACCCTCGGGTCCCGCGGCTCCCGGAGGGCCTCTCCGATCTGGTGATGCGGTGCATGGCCAAGGACCCGGTGGATCGACCGCCGCACATGGGCCGCGTGATCACGACCCTCCTCGAGATCGAGGAGCGCTCGCGCGCCGAGGACGCAGAGCGCACGCGGGCCGGGATCGGAGAGCCGCCGGCCGCGACCATCATGCAGGCGCCGGACGACGTCGGCATGGACCGGTCGGGGCTCACGAGCGAGCTCCGACGGCTGACGCGCGTGCGGCAAGCCAAGCTGATCGAGCTGGTCCCGTCGGTGTTCGCCTCCACGCCCCCCTCCGTCGAGGCGCTGCTGCGCGAGTTCGGAGAGCTCGAGGGTGCGCTCGCCCGGGCGGAGGAGGACTTCGCGCTCGCCGAGGCGAGCTTGCAGGAAGCCCAGCGCGCGCACCGCGCCAAGGAGGCGCAGCTCCGGGCGCAGCTCGTGGCGGCCAACCTGGCCCGCGCGGTGGGGCGACGCGCGTTGCCGTCGGAGCTGATGGAGGCCGGCGACGCCGACACGATCGCGATGGACGGGGAGCTCGAGACGCGCGCCGAAGCCAGCTCCGGTCCCCTCGAAGACGGCCCTCTCCGTGCGCTGCGAGAGGCCGAGGCGAAGCTCGCCGCCTTCGTGCACGCGCCCGACGACGCCATCGACGCGGCCACCGCGCAGCGCGAGGACGCGCGGGCGCGGGTCGACGCGGCGGAGGGCCCCGTCCATGCGCGGTACGACGCGCTCGAGCGGGCGCTGCGTGAGGGACGCGGCGCCGATCCCTCGCGGCTCGGAGAGCTGGCCCAGCTCGACGGCGCCATCGCCACCTACCGCGCCCGGCTCGAGCTGCTCGCCCACCACGAACGAAGAAAGTCGGGCGCGTGAGGGTCTGCCCCCACTGCCGGCGCGACGTCGGAGACGTCCGCTTCTGCCCCTATGACGGCACCCCCGTCGCGCACCTCGGCGGCGGCCCGCTCGAAGGCCGCGAGCTGACCCAGGGCGACACGATCGAGGGCCGCTACGAGATCGTCGCCGAGCTCGGTCGGGGCGGCATCGGCGTGGTGTATCTGGCCGACGCCACGAACCTCGGCCGCGAGGTGGCGGTGAAGGTGCTGAAGCCGGACGCCGCCGACCGCGACCTGACCGTCGCGCGCTTCGCCCGGGAGGCGCGCTCGGCGAGCGTGCTCGACCACCCGAACGTGGTCCGAGTCTACGAGTTCGGCTTCGCGACCGAGGGCTTCTACTACCTCGTCATGGAGCTGCTCGAGGGGCGCGCGCTCGCTGACCTGATCGTGGACGAGGGTCGCTTCGGGGCCCAGCGCGCGCTCGCGCTCCTCCGACAGATCGCGGCGGGCATGGCGCGCGCACACGCGCTCGGGGTGGTGCACCGTGATCTCAAGCCCGAGAACATCATGGTGGACCCGAGTCGAGGAGAGCACGTCACGTTGCTCGACTTCGGGCTCTCCAAGACCGTGACCGAGTGGAGCGGGGTCCGCCTCACGCACGAGGGAGACATCTTCGGGACCCCCGACTACATGCCGCCGGAGCAGTGGCTGGGGCAGCCGGTCGACGCGCGCGCGGACGTCTACGCGTTCGGCGTGATCGCCTACGAGCTGTTCGTGGGCGAGCTGCCCTTCCCGTGCGACACCATCGCCGACGCGATGCAGGGCCACCTCTACACGGAGCCCACGCACATGGGAGCTTTCGGGTTGGCGCTCCCCGCGGGGATCGGGGACCTCGTCCATCGCTGCATGGCGAAGCGCCCCGGCGAGCGCTTCGAGGACATGCAGGAGGTGGCGGCCGCGCTCGAGGAGATGGCGGCGCCGACGGAGCCGCCGCCGGCCAGCTCCGCGCTCGCCACGGAGATGGCGCTCGGCGACATGCGCGGCTTCGCGGCGCAGGACCTGCGCGCCGAGATCGCGCGCCTCCTCGATCTGCGGCGTCACCGCCTCGCGGAGCTCGTGCCGACGCTCTTCGGCGCCGCGCTCCCGCCCCACCTGCGCGCCCATCTGGAGGCGATCGACCAGGCCGAGCGGGCCGCGCAGGTCACCGCGGAGGACCTCGCGCTCGCGCGGGTGCAGCTGAGCGAGGCGGAGGCGGAGGTGCGCGCCGAGGAGACCGCCGTGCGACAGCGGCTGCTCGCGGCCTCGCTCTCCCTCGCCGCGCGACGCGACGCCTTGCCGGAGCAGGACTTCGCGCGCGACGACACCACCCAGGACGACGCGCTCCGGGAACTCATCAGCGCCGAGCGCGACCTGTCGCGCATCCTCGAGCACCCGGGGGAGATGGTGGAGACCTGCCTGACGCGCGTCCGCACGATCGAGGGGGCGCTCGACGCGGAGCAGGCCGCGCTGGACGACCGCTACGCGCGCCTCGAGTCGGCGCTCGCGGAGGCGACCGACGCGCGGCAGGTCGCGCCGCTCGCGGCCGTCGACGGCGCCATCGCCGCCTATCGCGCGCGCCTCGAGGTCCTCACGGACCCCGGGTGAGCCACCAGAGCCCCACCCCGACGATCCCGAAGAAGAGGAAGACGCCCACCGCGAGGGCGCCCGCGAGCAGCATCGGGCCGCGCGACATCGAGGGGGGTCGCTTCATGACGGTGGTCGGGCCGTGCTGCGACGGGCGCTCGTGCACGCCGAGATCGAGCGCGCGGAGCGCCGCCTCGACGTCCTTCGCGCTCGACGGACGGCCGCCGGGCTTCTTCGCCAGGAGCGCCGCCACGAGCGCCTCGAGCGCGGGCGGGAAGCGCCCGGCGGGGTGCACGTCGGCGAGCTTGGGGGGCGGCTGCTTCAGGTGCAGCCCGAGCAACATCACCGGGTGATCGTCCCAGAAAGGGAGGTCCCCCGTGAGCATCTCGAAGAGGACGACGCCGAGCGAGTAGAGATCCGCCGTCGGCTCCACGGCGCGGCCCGCCGCCTGCTCCGGGCTGATGTACGCGGGCGTGCCGATGATGGTCCCGTCCGCGGTCAGCTTGCGGCCGGCGCCCTCGACCGTCTGGCCGTCGAGCAGGCGCGCGATCCCGAAGTCGATCACCCGCACCGTGCCATCTTCGCAGAGAAACACGTTGTCGGGCTTCATGTCGCGATGCACGATGCCGACCTCGTGCGCGGCCTGGAGCGCCGACGCGATCTGCGCCGCGATCTCGCACGCCTCCCAGACCGGGAGCGCGCCCTCCGCCTGGATCCGCTCGCCGAGGGTCCGCCCCTCCAGCAGCTCCATGACGAGGTAGATCTCGTTCGCGGGCGACTCACCCGCCTCGAGCACCTCGACCACGTGAGGGCTGTCGATGCGCTCGAGGGTGTGACACTCGCGCAGGAAGCGCTCTCGCGTGACCTTGCTGCTCTCGAGCTCGGGCTTGATGATCTTCATCGCGACGCGCCGGAGCGACAGCGCGTGCTCCGCCACGAAGACCGTGCCCATCCCCCCCTCGCCGAGCTTCCCGAGCAGGCGATAGCGCTCGCCCACCACGAGGTCGATGCGCGTGGCTGGCCCGCTCTCCCCCGCGTCCTCGAGCCGCGTGCCGTCCTGCGGGCAGTGGCTCATCTCCCGGTCCCAGTAGGGCTCGTTGCACGCCGGGCACACGCGCGTCGGCGGGCCCTCCAGGAGCGTGTTCCTGCGATCGGTGTCCGGAGCGGCCACGGGGAGGCAGCATAGCCCATGCGGGGGCCGAGATGGCCTCGCGCCGTTCAGTCCGCGCAGCAGCGGAAGCCGACCGCCTGGACCTGCCGCATGCGCGGCCAGTAGAGCTCCCGGCCCATCGCGCAGCGGAGCCCGTGCTCGTTGTGCTCGAAGCTCCCGCCGCGGATGCGACAGCCATCATCTGCGCCCTCGCCATCGCAGCTGTCGTCCCACTCGGCGGCGTTCCCGCTCAGGTCGTAGACGGCGTCGTAGGGGCTGTCGGGCGAGTGGCAGCCGGGGAAGCTCCCGACGTCGCCGAAGCCCCACGTCGTGTGGTCCTCCGCGTCGGCGCCGCGGCAGACCGTCGTGTCCAGCTCGTTGCCGTACGGGTAGTCGTAGCGTCCACCCGAGGTACAGGCCGCGTGCCACTCGCTGACCGCAGGGTCCGCGTACATGCCGAGCTCGTACGCCTCGCCGTCGCCGATGCGCCCACAGAGCCGCTTGCCGGACGCCTCGCAGAAGGCCTTCGCGTCACACCAGTCGACGCAGACCACCGGGCGTTCCGGATCGCGGCCCGGGTCCCACTGGCAAGACGGCGTGAAGTCCTCGTTGCCGGCGCAGGCGGCGGGCTGCCCCGTCGTCGCGGGAGACGTGCTCAGCCACGCCTCGTACTGGCCGCGCGTGACCTCGGTGGTGTCGATGCAGAAGCCCTCGGGCAGCCGCGCCATGTCGGGGCCCATGCCCGAGTCACTCACCCCCGCGGGGCACGGGCCCTGGCCCGGGCGCGTCTCCGGCTCGGGGCGGATGTCGACCCTCTCCGCGCCGCGCTCGGCGAGGAGGAGGGCCGCGGCCAGCGAGGCGGCGGCGGCGAGCGAGAGGAGCCACTTGTCGCGGAGTCTCATCACGCTCACCAGAACACCGGAGAAGAGTTGCGGTACGGGGCGTCGATGGCCATCGGGAAGTGGACCTGCACGTCGTCCTCCGGCGGGAAGCCCTCGGTGCGGTTGAGCACGTTGCCCTCCGCGGTCCCGGCGACGTTCCGCAGCTTGTAGTTCTCCCGCGCGGTGCGGTTGATGCGGTTGTGCTCGAGCCGCGTGCAGCCGAGGAGGTAGCCGAGGATCAGCCCCTCGTACACCGTGTTGTTCGAGACGAAGTAGCGCATGTTGTGCGCCATGTGGATCCCGGCGTCGTAGAGAGTGTTCCCCGCGATGTAGTTGCCCACCGGGTTCATGCGCGTGGGTCCGTCGCGGCGGGTGTAGCCGAGGATCCCGTACTGACCGTTCACCGTCCTCATCTGCATCCGGATGGAGTTGTTGACGATGACGTTGTCCGTCTCCTTCCAGATGATGATCGGTCCGTCGACCTGCTCCTCCAGGTCGCACGGCAGCGCGGGGTCGTACCGCCCGTCCGCGTCGGCCTGGCACTGCGTCATCGTGTTCTCCTCGATCCAGACGTTGCGCCCGGTGGAGGTCACGATGTCGCCGCCCGCGTTGTCGTGGAAGGCGTTGCGGTAGATGAGGATGTCGCGATCGGTGCGCCCCGCGCCTTCGATGTCGATCCCGAACTGCGGCGCGGTGCCCTCGATGTGGTGGATGTGGTTGTTCTCCACCACGACGTTGTGGCCGCCCACGATCGAGACGCCCTGGCGGCGGTTGTGGTGGATGTCGTTGTTGCGGATCGTGACGTGCGTGGTGGGCGCCTCGGGCTCGGTGTCGCTCTCGCGGCGGCCGACGATGAGCACGCCGTCCCCGGTCAGCTCGCGCAGCACCGTGTCCTCGATCAGGACCCGGCTCACGGCCGTCCACACGCAGACGCCGTGGCCCTCGTCGTGCGCGCCGCCCCCCTCGAAGACGTGGTCGGCGCGGTCGCCGACGATCTCGCCGCCCCGGATGGTCACGTCGTCGTGGCCGTCGACGTTGATGACGCAGTAGTTCCAGCGATCGTTGGGGACCATCTGGATGACGGCGCCCTCGGAGAGCTCGAAGGTCATGTTCCCCTGGAGCTCGATCCCCGCCGCGTAGATGTCGTTCGTCGGCTCCCCGACCAGGTAGGTCCCCGGCGGCACCACGATCTTGTCGAAGCCGTTCTCCGTCGCCCACAGGATGGCCGCGTTCATGCGGTCGCGGGTCTCGACCGGATCCCGGCCGTCGTTCGCGATCTCCCAGCGCGCGAGCTCGATCACGTACTCGTTCGTGTGCACCGGCGGCAGCTCCGCCGTCGGTCGCTCGCCGGGCTCCCAGGCACACTCGCCCGTCCCCGGGACCGGCGTGACCATGCTCGCGTCGCTCATCGCGGCGTCGACCGAGGTGGCGCCGTCGATCGTGCGGCGGCCGCCGTCGGGGGTGGCCGCGTCGCCTTCGCACGCGCAGCCAGCCCCGAGCAGCAGGAGCGTCAGGGCGAGAGCCGCCGTGAGTGAGGTTCGAGAGGGCATGCGTTCGTCCACCTCCGCGCGCCAGACCGGCGGGCGCGGGCCCAGGGTAGCAACGGGCACGCAGCGCCTCGGGTGAGGAATCGTTCACCGTACGACGCCCTCGACCGCGCGGGCGCTTCGTGCCACGAGCCGGAGTGGCTCGCTCCACCGTCGACGTCCCCTTCGCGCCCCGGCGCTTCCCGTTCTTCTACGGCTGGTGGATCCTCGTCGTCTCGACGATCGGCGTGATCATGTCGATCCCCGGCCAGACGATGGGCGTGAGCGTCTTCACCGACGACCTCCTGGCGGCCACCGGGCTGTCGCGCGTCGCGCTCGCCAACGCCTACCTCGCGGGCACGGTCGCGAGCGGCCTCACCCTCCCCTTCGGCGGCCGCCTGCTCGACCGCTTCGGCGCGCGCGCGACGGCCAGCGTGGCCGCCGTCGCCCTCGGCGCGACGCTCCTCTACCTCAGCGTGGTCGACCAGCTCGCGCCGCGCGGGAGCCTGCTCGCGCTCGCGTGGCTCATCGTCGGCTTCTTCGCGCTGCGACTCAGCGGTCAAGGCATGTTGACCATGGTGAGCCGCACCATGCTCGGCCGCTGGTTCGAGGCCCGGCGTGGCCTGGCCGCTGGGATCAGCAGCGTCTTCGTCGGCTTCGGGTTCGGGGTCGCGCCGCTCGTGCTCGACCTCGCCATCGAGGGCGCGGGATGGCGCGGCGCGTGGCGCGGCATGGCCGTCGTCGTCGCGCTCGGCATGGGCGGGCTGGCCCTCCTCTTCTATCGCGACCGCCCCGAGGAGTGCGGGCTCGAGATGGACGGCGCGCCGTCGAGCCCCGAGCGGACGGCCGCGCGGGCCGGCGAGACCTCGCTGACGCGCGAGCAGGCGCTCCGCTCCTTGCGGTTCTGGGCGGTGACCTTCGCGCTCTCGGTCCAGGCCCTCGTCGTGACCGGGGTCACCTTCCACGTCGTCGACCTCGGCGCGCACGGCGGCCTCTCGCGCGCGGAGTCGGTGGCCATCTTCCTGCCCATGTCGGTCGTGTCCACGCTGACCGCCCTGCTGGGCGGCTGGCTCGGGGACCGCCTCCGGATCCGCACGCTGCTGTTCGCCATGATGCTCGCCCAGGCCGGCGGCGTGGTCGCCTGCGTGCAGCTCGACACGCTCTACCCGCTCGCGGCGCTCGGGCTCGGCGTCAGCGGCGGGCTCTTCGGGCCCATCGCCACCATCGCGTTCCCGCGCTTCTTCGGTCGCGCGCACCTGGGCGCGATCGCGGGCGTCGAGATGATGTGCGTGGTGCTGGGGAGCGCGGTCGGCCCGGCCGCGCTGGCGCTCGGCGAGTCGATGAGCGGCGGCTACGCGTGGCCGCTCTACATGTGCCTCGCGCTCCCCGTCGCGGCGCTCGGCCTGACCCTCGCGATGCGCGAGCCGCGCCCCATCTGACGGCGGACGAATCGTACGCTGTACGACCACGCAAGGTCGCGAAGTCCCGGGCGAATGCGCCCGCGCGCGAGCCCGGCGCGCGCCCCGGGTGGCGCGGGAGATTCGCCCGAGACCCGGCCGACGGTAGTGTCGACGACATGCCTCGACGCCTCACGCCGCTCGCCTGCGCGCTCTGGATCTCCGCCGGTTGCTCCGTCCCTCCCGGGGGTTGCGCCGACGACGACGGTTGCGCGTCGCGCGCCGGCGGCGCGTGCCGTGGCGAGATCTGCTTCTATCCGGCGCCGGAGTGCGAGAGCGGCTGGTCGCTCGAGTCGGGCGCCTGCTCCCCGAGCGCGTCGCTGGACGCGGGGACGGATCCGAGAGACGCCGCGTTCGACGCGACGACGGGCGAGCCTGACGCGGGCGAGCGCGACGCGGGCCCGCCGCCGCCGCTCAAGGCCTTCCCCACCGCGTTCGGCGGCGGGGCCGAGGCCTCCGGTGGCCGTGGCGGCGTGCTCGTGATCGTCAACGACCCGGACCCCCAGGCGCCGCTGACGCATCACCCCGCGACGGCCGCGACCCCGGAGCGCTACGAGGGCGGGCTCTACGCCGCGCTGCTCCTCGATCGGCCCGCCTACGTCGTCTTCGACCGGTCGATGAACATCCGGCTCGGGGTCGGAGGGACGAGCGGCGACTTTCGCTACGACGGAATCCCCGGCGTCCGCGACAAGACGATCTTCGGCCAATCGGCGCCGCGCGGCGGCGTCACGATCACCGGGGGCACGCTCCGCTTCGACGGCCGCTCCAGCGAGACCTCGAACTTGATCATCCAGTACATCCGGAGCCGCCCGATCCTGAACCGCGAGGGGAACCGCTCCACCGAAGACGACAGCTACACGTGGGGCATGCTGTTCTACGGGGGCCGAGACATCATCGTCGATCACTGCTCGTTCTCGTTCGCGCAGGACAAGGCGCTCGGCGCGTTCATCGATCAGAACGTGGTGCCCGAGCACGATCTGCGTCGCCTGACGTTCTCGCGGAACATGGTCAGCGACAGCCACACCGGGACCTACGTCGAGATCAACCCGGGGCGCCCCGAGGACCCCGAGGAGGACGTGGACCAGATCTCGTTCCTCGCCAACATGCAGCTCGGGATCAACCGGAGCCCGAACGTCGCCTTCGACGGGTTCTCCGAGATCCTCAACTGCGTGGTCTACGGCGACCACTACAAGTCGAGCACCATCTACCACGACCTCCGGCTGAACCACGTCGGCAACTATTACCTCCGGCCTGGCGGGGGGAGCTCGGGGTTCAACCGCGTCTTCGACCACGACAGCTCGAGCCCCCGCATCTTCAGCCGGGGGAACTTCTGGGGCGGCCTGCTCGAGGGGCGCGACGGCGAGGACAACCAGCAGATCTGGAAGTACCGCGACGCTTACGGAGAAGCGATCTCCAGCGAATACTTCGTGGACACGCCGTTCGATGGGGGCATCACGCACGCCTACACGCCGATGGCCGCGGTGGACGCCTGGGAGTCGATCGTCACCGACGGAGACATCGGCGCGCATCGCTACCTGGACGACGAGGGGCAGCCCGCCACCTACCGGGACCCCTACGACACGAGCCAGCTCGAGGCGGCCCGCGCGGGCGAGCGACTCGACACCCACGACGTCGCGAGCTGGGTCCTGCCCGAGATCCCGATGACGGTCCGCCCCGTGGACTACGACACCGACCTCGACGGGATGGCCGACGCGTGGGAGCGCCGCACCTTCGGCGACCTCTCCCAGAGCTACGACGGCGACCACGACGGCGACGGCTACACGAACATCGAAGAGCTCATGTTCCAGGTCGCCGCTCGGTAGCAGGCAGGCTGAAGAACGCGAGCGTTCTTCAGCCTGCCTGCGCCTTGCCCTTGCCCTTGCCCGTGCCCGTGCCCTTGCCCGCGAATCAGCGGTCACAGTTCTCGAGGAGCGCGTCGAGCATACGACTTGCTCGAGCTGCCCGAGCGCCTCAGTAGCCGCTGCCCGGCGCCCACGGCTCGATGCGGCTCCCGCTCGAGGCGTAGCGGATGATGTAGCGGCCGTCGGCGCGAACGCCCGGGAACACCTCGACGCCATGGCCGCTCGGCCACGTGACCCGGAGGTCGACCACGGCCTGGGTGTCGGTGCCGACGTGCGCGAGGGTGGGCATGCCTTGCTGGTACGAGCGCAGCGTCCGGTAGTCGGAGCCGACGCGGGTCTCGGTGCCCGGCACGAGCGCCTCGACGATGGCGCCGATGGCGTCGCGGTTGCCGCCGTTGCCCATCGCCTCGGCCGTCAGCACGACCTGGACGAAGCCGCCCGCGGCCGGGGTGGTGTTCCGCCAGAGCATGAGGTTGGCGGCGGGGACGTCGTCGCGGAGCTCGTACCCCACGAAGTCCACGCGACCGTCGAGGTCGTAGTCGTGGGGCGCGGTGGTCGGGCGCGCGGAGTAGTGGTCGCCGCCGAGATCGGTGTCGAACGTGACGTCGTTGTCGGCGCGCTCGAAGACGAGCCCCCCGCGGTTGAGCAGCAGGTTCGTGCTGCTCGAGGACCGCCCCATGATGAGCACGTCCACGTAGCCGTCGTTGTTGTAGTCGGCCACGCTGTGCGAGGCCTTCGTCGCGACGGTGTTCACCACGTTGAAGCGGGTCGACAGATCGTGGCGGCGGAAGGCGCCGCCGCCCTCGTTGACGACGATCCAGAGGTCGTCGTCGCCCGTGTAGCAGAGCACGTCGATGTCCCCGTCGAGGTCTGCGTCGAAGAGGAGCGATCCGCCGGGCTGGCAGTCGGTGAACGCGGGCCCCGCCGACGCCGGGCTGAAGCTTCCGTCGCCGTCGTTCGTCCAGCTCGGCCCGCCGGGCATGACCACGTCGGGGTAGCTGTCGCCGTTCCAGTCGAACACGATGGCCGAACGCTCGCTCCCGAGCGTGGTCTGCACGCTCCCGTCGAGCCGATAGATCGTCGGGCCGGCGTCGCCGATCTCCAGGTCCCCGTCCCCGTCGAAGTCCGCGACGGTGAAGGTGCTCCGATGTCCCCACGGTCCGCGGTGGAAGACCGCGCTGGGATCGCCCCCCATCGTCGGCGTGGTGTTCTCGATCCAGCCGTCGTGCCCCTCGGTGGTCCGGCCGAGCGCGTCGACGTCGCCGTCCCCGTCGAGATCACCCGCCTGGACGTTCCAGCCCCCGGTGAAGAAGGGCGCGGTCTCCGCGGTCCAGTCCGGGTCCACGGTGAAGGTGCCGTCCCCGTCGCTCGTCCACATGCAATGGGACTCTCGCCCGTGCGACCAGGACTGGAGGTCGGGGTAGCCGTCGTAGTTCCAGTCGGCGAGGGTGAACCCGAAGGGGTTGCCCGTCTCGCACACCCCGTCGAGGGCCGCGTTCGTCACGTGGTCGAAGCTCGGATCGCCCGCCTCCGGGAGGGGGCGGGGCGGGCCCGCGTCGACGGGCCCGGCGTCTCGCGTCGCGGCGTCGGCCGTGGCGGCGTCCCCACCAGGCCCGGCGTCCGAGGGCGTCGTCGCGCCGCCGTCGTCGACCCTGGCGTCGCGCGCGACCGCGCCGTCGGAGGGAGCGCTGGCGTCGCCCTCGACGGAGCCGGGGTCACAGGCGGAGACCATGAGCGCGAGGCCGAGGGCGGCGAGGAGGTGGGAATGCGGGTGATGCGGCATGGTCGCGGACTCCGCAACGCCCGTACCAGCGCAGCGGTCGGCCGCTGGGAGCCGTCGGTGGACGCTCCCGGCAGACCGTCGGTCTGGGCCAGCAGACCAGCGGCCCGCAGACCAGCGGCCAGCGGATCAGCGGCCGGTGCCGACGATCAGGTCCAGCAGGAAGAGCGCCGCCCCCGCGATCGCGATGGACAGCGAGACGTTCGTCGCGTCGCGGAACGCGCTGCCCTCGCGCGCGCCGTCGAGCGAAGGAGCGAGCACGTACTGCGCGTGCAGGCTCTCGGCGTGCCACCCGAGCCCGATCGTGGCCCCGGTCCCGGCGAGGCCGAGCGAGATCCCGAGGCCGCCGAGCCAACCGATCGCCGGCGTCCACCCGCTCTCTACGACGGGCTCCGCGGGCGCAGCGACGACCCGCGCGGGCGGCTCGACGACGGACAGGATCACCCGCTCGCCGGCGCGGAGCTCGACGGACTCGCTCCAGGTTCGCCCGTCCAGGGTCGCCGCGATCTCGTGCGCCCCCGGGTCCTCTCGCGTCGCGCACGGGAGCGTACAGCGCGCCTGGCCGTCCACCGAGAGCCGGGCCCCCGGCCACCCCGTCGCGCGGAGCTCCGCCAGCCGCGCCCGGTTCACCTCCGCCTGCGCGGCGGCGAGCCTCCGGGCCTCCTCGGGCACCTCGTCGCTCGACGCGGCGCGCTCGTACTCTTCGGCCGCCTCGCGATGCTGTCCGAGTTGCTCGAGACAGAGCGCGATGTTGAAGCGGACCGCGTCGCGCGGATCGAGCTCCAGGGCGCTGCGGAAGTGGGCGAGCGCGGCCTCGATGCGATCCTGCTCGAAGGCCTCGAGGCCCCGCTGGAACTCTTCGGCCGCGCTCGGCGCCTGTGCGCTCGCGCGCGTCGACGCGAGGAGCGCGAGCAGGCAGGCGACGAGGAGCGTCCGGATCATCGAGGCTCTCCATAGGGAGACGCGAGCGGGCGGATGGGAGACCCGGACGAGGGCGACGCCTCGCTCGGCGCGCGTCGCCTCGCGCGTCGTCGAGGTCGGCGCCGGGGCTCGGGGGTGACCTCACGCGCGGCGGACGCCTCCGCGGTCGAAGGCGGGGGCGCGAGGGCGAGCGTCGTGCCGTCGTCCGCGGCGGTCAGGGTTCGCGGGTGCGCGCGCCCCGCTTCGTCGACCAGGACCACGCTCCGCGCGCCGTCCTCGGCGAGCGCCACGACCAGGGGCCTGCGCGGATCCGCGACGCCGTCCACGAGGACGGAGGCGACGCCCGGGCCCATCTCCACCCGCACCGTCCGGGGCGCAGGGACGGCGGCCGCCACCGTCGGCGCCGGATCTTCGGCCGAGCCCGAGATCTCGCTCGCGCTGCGCTGGGTCCACCAGCCCACCGCGCCCCCGACCACCACGAGCCCGAGCGCGAGCGCGGCGAGTGGCACCGCGCGGCGGCGCCCACGAGAGGCGGGCGGCCGCCCGGAGTCCGAGACCGAGGGGAACTCTCCGGTGTTCTCGCGCAGCGGGGCCGGGGCGGCGCGGAGGGTCGCCGCGATGCGCTCGTCCTCGATCCCGCGCTCGGAGGCGAAGGCGCGTTGCACGACCTCGCGGAGCGCGACGGCGCCGAGCCCGCCGCTCTCCGCCGCGGCCCTCTCGAAGACGCGGGCGACCTCCGCCGCGCTCGCCGGGCGCTGAAAGACCCGGCGGTCGAGGCACTGGTGCACGCACTCCCGGACGGCCGCGGGGAGCTCCGGGTCGAGGGCGGCGAGCGGCGGCACCTCCCGGTTGATGATATTGTAGAGCGTCTCCCCGTCGCTCTTCCCGCGGAAGAGGCGTCGGCGCGAGAACGTCTCGTAGGCGATGACGCCGAGGGCCCAGAGGTCGGTCGCGCGGGTCGCCGTCTCGCCGTTGACCTGCTCCGGGGAGAGGTAGCTCACCTTGCCTTTGACCTCGCCGGTCTGCGTCGAGGTGATCCGGCCCTTGGCCGCGGCGATCCCGAAGTCGACCACGCGGACCTGGCCGTCGTAGCTCACGTGGATGTTCTGTGGGCTGACGTCCCGGTGGACGATGTCGAGCGACGCGCCGCTCCGGTCGGTGGCCTCGTGGGCGGCGTGCAGCCCCGACGCGACCGAGGCGAAGATGCCGAAGAGCATGCCCCGGGTCAGCGTGGGCGGATCCGAGAGCCACGTCCGCTGCAGGAGCCCCGTCATGGAGCGCCCCCGCAGGTACTCCATGACCATGTAAGGCAAGCCGTCTCGCGTCGTGCCCACGTCGAAGACCTGGACGACGTTGGGGTGATGTACGAACGCGGCGATGCGGGCTTCGTCCAGGAACATGTCCACGAAGCGCTGCTCTCGGGAGAGGTGCGGGAGCATGACCTTCATGGCCAGGAGCCGGTCGAAGCCGTGCCCGTCGTGGCGACGCACGAGGTACACGGCGGCCATCCCCCCTTGCGCGATCTCTCCCACGACCTCGTAGCGGTCGACCTCGGAGCCGAGCGGGGGGAGCGCGGCGGTCGTCGGCGTGAGCGCGACGCTCATGGAGTCGGCGCCTCGAGCAGGTGGGGCGGCACGATGAACTCCATCAGGTTGCCCGGCGTGTCGGGCCCCGTGCGCCAGTCGGTGTTGAGCCACACGGAGCGCAACCCGGCCGTCACCCCGAGCCGGGTGTAGTTGAGCGGGTGCCCTCGATGACGGATGAAGTGCCACGCGAAGGGCACGACGCGGGGCGGCTCGACCCGGACGTCGATCAGCGCCAGCTGTGACCAGCGCGGGAGATCGCGCCCGACCTCCGCCGCGCAGCCCACCCCGGAGTCCTGGCACGAGTAGAACGCGACCGCGAAGAGCCCGAGGGCGTCCGGCCCGCCGTCCGCGATGACGGGCGCGATCCTGCGTTCGCCCACCTCGACCCGCGCGTCGCGGAGCTCGTCGCCGCTCGACTCCGCGCCGATCCGGACGTAGCGAAGATAGTCCCCCTCCTCATGCACGACGACAAAGGTAGTGGGCTCGTCCGGCAGCTCGGTCACGTACACGTCCGAGGGGGCGAGCAGGAACGTGTGGCGTCGCACCTCCGCCCCGTCTTCGGTCGCGTGGAAGGTGATCTCGACCCCGTCCAGGATGTAGTAGTGGCGCCCGCTCGGCGTGAAGCGCGCTTGCACGCCCACGTGCTCGGCGACGACCCGGGGCGCGCTGGTGTCACGCAGGTCGAGGACCGCGGAGCCGTCGTCACCGAGGTCGTCCACGATGAAGAACTCTCGCTCCGGCGTGGCGTCCCGGAGCGCGTACGACGGCCCCACGAGCGTCGGAAGGAGCGCCGCGAGCGGCCACTCCTGCTCACACGTCAGGCGGAGGCCGACGACGGGCCGGCGACAGAAGCCGAACGCGTCTCGACCATCGTTCACCTGCCAGAAGCTGCGCGAGTCGTCATCCCAGAAGGCTCGCCCCGAGCTCAAGAACCTGACGCTGTCGCCGGTCGCGCGCTCGTGCACGTACCAGTACGAGCCCTGCGACGTCATGATGCGCTCCTCGAGCGGGTCGACGGGCTCGTGCGCGGCGTGCACCGAGGGATCCACCCCGGCGAAGATCGTGCGGTGGCAGCTTCCGAAGTCCGGGTCGGTCCCCAGCTCGCCCTCGGCGGGAAGAGGCGGCGGGGTCGGCTCGAGCCCGACGTCGACGAGGTCCTCGACCCGCGGATCGCAGGGCTCGACGCCGCCGTCCGCGGCCGCGTCGGCGGCCGCATCGACGCCCGGCGCGGCGTCGAGGCTGCCCGCGTCGATCAGCGAGGTGTCGAACGGCAGCGCGCAACCGATTGCGCCCGCCGCCAGCAGCGCGATGAGGTGCTGTCGTCTACCGAAGCCCATGACGCCGGAGGAGCTCCATCAGATACGAGCGGTTCATCTTCGAGTCCCGCGCCGCCTGCCGCATGTTGCCGTCCGCGCGGCGCAGCGCGTGCTCCAGATAGCGGCGCTCGAAGTCCGTGACCAGGTCCGCCTTCGCCTCCCGGAACGGGCGATCGAGGAGCACCGCAACCCCTTCTGCGGTCGAGGCGTCCACGGCGCTGGTCGCGGGCGGCGAGCCGAGCACGACCGTCCCCGCGACGAAGTTGCGGAGCTCCCGGACGTTGCCGGGCCAGTCGTGGGCCTGCGCGCTCCGGAGCGCTTCGTGGCTGAACACCGACCTCATGTCGTCGACGTCGTGGTCGGTGGCGAGGAAGTGCTCGATGAGCATCGGGATGTCGTCGGGCCGCTCGCGGAGCGCCGGGACGCGGAGCGAGACGACCGCGACGCGGTAGTAGAGGTCGAGGCGGAAGCGCTCGTGGTTCACGGCGGCGCGCAGGTCACGGTGGGTCGCGGACACGACCCGCACGTCGACCTCGACCTCGTCGGTCCCGCCGACCCTTCGCAGCCGACCGCGCTCGAGGGTCCCGAGGAGCGCGACCTGCTGCTCCGGGGTGAGCTCTCCGATCTCGTCGATGAAGAGCGTGCCTCCGTGCGCGCGCTCGAACGCGCCGGCGTGCGCGCGATCGGCGCCGGTGAACGCGCCCTTCTCGTGTCCGAAGAGCTCGCTGGTGAAGAGGCTGGTCGAGAGCGCGCCGCAATCCACGGTGACGAACGCCTCGTCGCGACGCGGGCTGGCCTCGTGAATGGCGCGCGCGAGCAGCTCCTTGCCCGTGCCCGACTCCCCGAGGAGGAGCACGCTCACGTCCGAGCGCGCGACCTGCTCGGCGGTCGCGAAGAGCTGGCCCATGGCGGGCGCGGTGCCGCGCAGCTCCCCGAGCCGCTTCGGGCCGGCCCGCTCCATGAAGAGCTCGCCGTCGCTCACCTCGAGCACGCTGTTGCCGATGCGAAGCCGCGCGCCCGAGGCCACGGTCAGCACGCCGCCTTCGAGCCGGCCTTCGACACGGGTGCCATTGGTGCTGTCGTGATCGACCACCGCGATGCGGTCCAGGTGGCGTCGCAGCTCGACGTGGTACCGGGACACCGCGGGATCGCTCAGGCGCAGGTCCGTGCCCTCGGCGGTCCCGATCGAGAGCGACTCGGTCGACGCGTCGGCGCTCGCTCCCGCGTCCGGTCCTTCGAGCACGCGAACGCGAATCCTCCGAACGGGTCGCCCGCGCTCGTACATCGGAGCGGTCTTCTCACTGGGTCGGGTCAACCCCACGAGACTAGCAGCCAGAACGCGAGTCGGCCGCGATCGATCTCGCGTCGAGCGCGCTTCGGTCGCGCTGGTCGGGTGGCCCAGACCACCGGTATGGCGCACCCACCCGTCGCCGCCCCGCGGCCTCCGGCACCCGTACCGATCCGCCGGGGCACGGTCCTTGCGCTGGGCTCCTGCGACATGACCACCACGGCACGCGCAGCCCTCGCCTTGCTCTTGCTCGCCTCTGCGGGCTGCAAGGGACAGCTCTCGGATGGTCCCCTTCGGCCCACGCCGCGATCGGGACCGATCCACGTCGAGATGATGGCCGCGCGGAGCGAGCCCAACACGCGGCTGCTCTCCCGCCGGGAGCTCGAGCGCAGCCTCTCCAGCCTGCTCCTCGAGATCACCGGCGACGGCGCGACGGACCTGGGGAGCGTGCCGCCCTTCGGGAGCGACGAGCACGCGTTCCAGCGCGTGGCCCAGAGTCAGGCGGCGAGCGTCAGCTCGCTCGAGCTGCTCGAGCCGAGCCTGGAGGACGCGGCGCTCCGGCTCACCACCGAGAGCGCCATCGCGTCCCTCGCCGGCGAGGCGTGCCCGGCGGGCCGACTCCCGAGCGAGGGCTTCCTCGTCGAGCAGACGGACTTCGCGCCGCTCTTCCGGTGGGCCGACCCGAAGGCGTTCGAGATGCCCGTCACGCTGCCCGGGGCGGGCGAGTACGTCGTGGCGGTCGAGCACGACGGGACGAGCCGGGAGCAGGTGCTGTTCCTGAACGGCGAGGAGGTCGACCGAACGGTCTGCGACGCTCGGCCCTGCCACTGGGAGCATCGTTTCGTGGCCACCGGCGGCGGGGCTCGGGTCTTCCGCCTCGAGATCCTCGGCTCGAGCACCGCGACCTTGCAGCGCCTGCGCGTCAGCTCGCCGCTGCCCGAAGACGCGCTGGACGAGGGCGAGGCGAGGGCCTGCGCGCGCGCCTTCGGGGCCGAGCTCGCGCGTCGGGCCTGGCGTCGCCCGGTCGACGACGCGGAGCTGGAGGGGCTCGCGCGCGTCTACGATGCGCTGCGCCCCCAGGGCTTCGCGGGCGCGCTGCGCGCCGTGGTCCAGGCGATCCTCGAGAGCCCTTACTTCCTGCACCTGATCCAGCTCGGCGACGGGGACGGCAGGCTGAGCGATCACGAGATCGCCAACCGCCTCAGCTACGCGTTCTGCGAGCGGCCCCCGGACGCCGCGCTCCTCGCCGACGTCTCGCGCCTCGGAGACGCGAGCGTCCGGGGGGAGCACGCGCGCCGGCTCCTGAGCGAATGCGGCCGCGAGACGGTGGCGACGTTCTTCCGGGAGTGGCTGGGGCTCGAGGGGCTCGAGGCCTGGTCCGCCGACCCGGCGCGCTTCCCCGAGTTCTCCGCCGCCGTCCCCGAGCGCGCGCTCGAGCAAGCCGACGCCTACTTCGAGGGGCTCGTCTTCGATCGCGAGGCCAACATGGCCGATCTCTACTCGAGCGAGGTGGCCGCGGACGGCCTGCCGCCCGAGGTCTACGAGGGTCAGCGCTTCCAGGGCATCCTGGAGCTCCCCGCGCTCGCGATGGCGCGCTCGAAGCCGTACGGCACGGCGCCCGTCCTCCGCGGCGTCTTCGTGCTCGAGCGCCTGCTCTGCGCCGAGATCGAGCCGCCTCCCCCCGGGATCGACACCGACATCGCGCCCCCGGACGAGAGCGCCACGACCCGCGAGCGCTGGACGGCCCACTCGGAGAACCCCGCGTGCTCGAGCTGCCACCGCCACATCGACCCGATCGGCTTCGCGCTCGAGGACCGCGACGCGCTCGGGCGACATCGCGTGGAGGAGTACGGGCGCCCGATCGACGCGACGGGCGGCGTGCCGCTCCTCGGGATCGAGGACGGGAGCCTGGTCGGGACGCGCGCGCTGAGCGAGCGCCTGGCGGTGGCCCCCGAGGCGGGGCGCTGCTTCGCCCGGCACTGGCTGCGCTTCAGCCTCGGCCGGCTCGAGCACGAGGGCGACGCCGACGCGGTCGAGGAGCTCGCGCGACGCGCGGGAGAGACGTCGCTCATGGACGCGATGGTCGCGATCGCCGAGCACGACACGTTCACTCGGAGGAGGCGGTGATGGGCAGAGGAGCAGGCTGGTCTCGGCGGCGATTCATGCGGGCGCTCGGCGTCGGCGGAGCGGCGGCGGCGGGCGCGCTGGCGGCGCCCCGGTGGCTCACCGCGCAGGACTCCGTCCCGCGGCGCATGGTGGTGTTCTACACGAGCCAGGACCAGCTCGACGCGCTCTGGCGGCCCCCCGTCGGCGACGCGACGGACGCCGCGTTGACGGAGCTGTCCCCCCAGCTCTCGTCGCTCTCCCCGTTCGCCGACCGCATCCTCCAGGTCCACGGAGTGCGCGGCGCCCATGGCCACATCTTCGGCCACGCGGAGGCGCTGAGCGGGACACCCGGAGGCGACCCGCTGCCCACCGCGTTCCCCTCGCAGGGCACGCTCGATCAGCTCTTCGCCGCCCAGCACTCGGGTGAGACGTCGACCGCGAGCCTGCAGCTCGCGATGATCGCGGGGCGCAACTACGAGTCGGTCATCTCGTTCCTGCCGGGCGCGGACCCCGAGGCGTTGCCGATCCCGCTCTGGCCGCAGCAGGACCCGCGCGTCGCCTTCGAGCGGGTGTTCCGCGCGCTCTCCCCCACCGCGGCGCGCGATCTGTGGCGGTCCCGTCGGAGCGTGCTCGACCACACCGTCGGGCAGCTCGGCGGGCTCCGTGACGGCGCGTCGGGCGAGGAGTCGCGGCTGCTCGAGCAGCACCTCGAGAGCGTGCGTGAGCTCGAGCGCCGGCTCGGCGAGGAGGGCGGCGCCACCGCCGCGCGAAGCTGCGAGACGCCGACCGAGCCGATGTCGGAGCTCGACGCGCCCGCGCGACTCCGGGCCCACCTGGATCTCACCGTCGCCGCGCTCGCGTGCGACCTCACCCGCTCGGTGTCGATCGTGGTCGAGCCGGGCCAGGGAGGCCCCGTCTTCAACTGGCTCGACGCGGACGGCGTCGCGCCCGGAGACTGGATCGACTGGCACGAGGTCTCCCACGGCGGCGCGAGCCCCCTGACCTCGACGGGCGCGCCGAACAAGAAGCACGCGATGCACCGCGCGGTGCAGACGTGGCACGCCGATGAGATGGCCTACCTGCTGTCCCAGCTCGACTCCGTCCCGGAGGGGGACGGCACGCTGCTCGATCACACCATGGTGCTCTGGGTGAGCGAGCTCGGGCTCACCAACGCCGGGCAGCAGAACCCGCACCTCCGCGCCGACGTGCCGCTGCTCGTCGCGGGCGGCAGCGCGGGGACGGGCCTGCGCATGGGGCGCTACCTCGACCTCCAGGACGAGTTCCACTATCACGACGTGCTGCTCACCCTCAGCCACGCGCTCGGCCTCGAGCGGGAGCGCTTCGGCGACCGGGGGACGGCCGTGGTGGAGACGCTCCTGGCCTGATCCGCGGCCGCACCCATCTCCGGACGACGAGCGCGCTCAGGTCGCGGGCGGCTCGGGCGACGCCTCGGGCGTGGCCTCCGTCGACTCGGCGTCGTCGCGGATGCGCACCGTGACGCGGTCGGGGCGGCGCTCGTTGTCGAGGTAGACGTAGGCGGCGCGGGCGCCGCGCTCGCCCAGCTCGTCCAGCACCGTGCGGAGGCGACGCAGCTTCTGTCGGAACGGCCCGTGGCCGAGGCGCACGTAGGTCGGGTCGGCGCCGGCGTAGAGGCTGAGGCCGTCGTCGCGCTCGACGTGCAGCTCCTCGATCGGCTCGCGGCGCCAGAGCCCCGCGCCGCGGTAGTCGCTCAGGAGCGCGACCGCCTCGAGCAGCACCGACGTGCGGAAGGCGCGGTCGCGGGTGAAGCGCTCGCGGTCGACGCCGGTGATGACCGGGAGGTCGACGGGGTCGTCCGCCGAGACGCGCTTGAAGACGGCGCCGTCTTCGCTGACCAGGAAGACCTCGCCCACCGCGAGCAGCGCGACCGCCTGACGCTCTCGAATCTGGAGCGTGTAGCTGCCAGGGAGCCGGCGGCGAACCTCCGCCTCCGCGATCCACGGGTGCGACTCGAGCGCGGCCTGCGCCTCCTCGGGAGAGACGTCGAAGACGTTCTGCCCCTCGGCGAGGCCCGCGACGCCCAGCACCTCTTCGCGCCCGAGCCGGACGTGCCCTTCGAGGCCGATCTCGGTCACCGCGAACGCCGGCGAGGTCCGCACGTGGCGCTCGACGAGCCGGCCGAGCGCGACCGCGCCGACGCCGACCGCGATGACCACCAACCCGCGCAGCGCCATCTCGGCCGGGCCGCGCAGCCGCTTGGTCCAGCCCGACGCCGCCGCGGCGCCGCCGCGCAGCCGCTCGCGCAAGGACCGCTTCGGGACGACGGGCGCCTCGGGCTCGGCGCCGGGCTTCGGGCGCACGCGCCGGTTGCGCGAAGTCTTGGGCGCGACGGGCGCCGTCTTGCGGCGCGCGCTCGCCCGCTTGGAGCGGGCGTTCTTCTCCGCCTTCGCGCCGGCCGCGTCGGGCGACGCCTTGCGGCGCGTCTTGGCGTTCTTCTCCGTCACGCGCCCTCTCGCGCCTCGAGCGCCGCGAGCAGCTCCGGGCCGGTCCGGGTGATGTCCCCCGCGCCCAGCGTGATGACGATGTCGCCGGGCTTCACCCGGTCCATCAGCGCGTCGATGAGCGCCGGGCGCGGCCCGACGTGCGCGACGTCGCGGTGGCCGTGCTCTCGGATCGCGCGGGCGAGCCGCTCGCTGTCCGCGCCCTCGATCGGCTTCTCGCCCGCCGCGTACACGTCCGCGAGGAGCAGGACGTCGGCCCGGTTGAAGGCGCGGGTCAGATCCTCGAAGAGGTGGTGCGTGCGCGAGTAGCGGTGCGGCTGGAACGCGACGACGAGCCGCCGCCCGTAGGCGCGCTGCGCCGCCTCGAGCGTGACCTGGACCTCCGCGGGGTGGTGGCCGTAGTCGTCGATCACCGTCACCCCGGCGCGCTCGCCGACGATCGTGAAGCGACGATGCACGCCGCCGAAGCTCGCGAGCGCCTTCTTGGTGATCGCGAGCGGCACGCCCAGCTCGTCCGCGAGCGCGATGACGGCCAGGGTGTTCAGCACGTTGTGGATCCCGGGCATGCGCACCGAGACCTCGCCGAGGTCCTCGCCCCGCCGGATGAGCTGGAACCGGGTGCTCAGCCCTTCGACCGTCGGGTCCTTCGCGCGGTAGTCGGCCTGCGCGCTCAGGCCGTAGGTCGCCACGCGCTTCTCGATCTGCGGGAGCAGCGCCTGGACGTGCGGGTGATCGAGGCACGCGATGACGAGGCCGTAGAAGGGCACTCGGTTGGCGAACTCCACGAACGCCTTCTTGACGCGATCGAAGTCCCCGTAGTGGTCCAGGTGCTCCGGATCGATGTTCGTCACGATCGCGATCACCGGCGAGAGGTGCAGGAACGAGCCGTCCGACTCGTCCGCCTCCGCGACGAGGAGGTCGCCCTTGCCGCTCGCGGCGCTCGTGCCGAGCGCGTTCAGCTTGCCGCCGATGACCACCGTCGGGTCCAGCTCCGCCTCGCGCAGCACGGTGGCCACGAGCGACGTGGTGGTGGTCTTGCCGTGAGAGCCGGCGATGGCGACGCCGTCCTTCAGCCGCATCAGCTCCGCGAGCATCTCCGCGCGCGGGATCACCGGGATGGCGTTGACGCGCGCCTCGACCAGCTCGGGGTTGTCCTTGGGGACGGCGCTCGAGAAGACGACCACGTCGGCGCGCTGCACGTTCTCCGCCGCGTGGCCGACGCAGATGCGCGCGCCCTGCTCGGCGAGGCGCTTGGTGGTCTCGCTCTCGCGCAGATCCGAGCCGCTGACGGAGAAGCCCTCGGCGAGCAGCACCTCGGCGATGCCGCTCATGCCGATGCCACCGATGCCCACGAAATGAATGGCTCTGATTCGCCCGCGAAACACTGCGCCTCCTGATCTCGCGCCCCGGAGTCGGTTCTAATGCGGCCGGGGCTCGAGCGCGAAAAACCCGGCAGAACGTGCGTCTCTAACAGGCCGGGCGGGCCGGGGCCCGAAAGCCGAGAGGGGCGCTGTTCGCCCCACCGCGAACACGGCGCGCACCGGGGCTCGGGACGCGGTACCCTGTCCCCCCCGATGGACGAACAGCGTCCCACGACTCGACCTGAAGACACGGCCGAGCACGAGCTCCCGGACGCCAGGCCTCCCGCCTTGCAGGTGCCTCCGCCTCCGTCTCGCGCGGTCCCGCCGCCCGTGCCGCCGCCGCCGCAGAAGCGCCCGTCCCGACCGCAGGTCGCGGCGACGAAGCCTCGACCGAGCCCGCCGCCGCCTCCGCCGGGCAACAAGCCGCGCGAGCGCGACACCGACGAGCAGAGCGTGCCCGTCGCGACCGAGGAGCCCACGCAGGTGCACGTCACCGCGAGCGTCGTGGTCGGCGACTCCCACACCGACGAGATGACGCGCCCCGGGCTCCTCCTGGGAGAGCCGGGGACGCGCCCGCACCTCGGCATGGCCGCCGCACAGCTGCGCGATCTCTGCCACGCCCAGCTCGCGGTGGAGAGCCAGCTGGAGCGGGAGGCCCAGCTGCACCACGCGCTCGGGCGCCTCTCCGAGGGCCCGCTCCAGGACCTCGACGGGGCGGCCAAGCACTACGCCGAGGTGCAGAAGCGCGCGCCCGATCACGTCCCCGCGCTGCGCGGCGCGCGGCGGGTCGCGATGGCGCTCGGCCGCCACGCGGAGCTGCCCGCGCTCTACGACGCGGAGCTCGCCGTCACCCGCGACCCGGGGGAGAAGGCGCGCCTGCTCCACGCGAAGGGCCGGGTCCTCGAGCGCCGGCTCGCCGACCCCGCGGCCGCGCTGGCGGTCTACCGCGAGGGGCTCGCTCACGCCCCGGGCGACGTCGTCCTGCTCAAGGCCCTCGAGCGCGGGTACCGGCGCGACGAGAGCTGGCCGGCGCTCGCGGACACCTACGCGCGCCTGGCCGACGCGGTGGACGATCCGCCTCTGCGCGCCGCGTGGACGGCCCTCCGCGCCCACCTGACCGAGGCGAAGCTCGGCGACGCGGCGCAGGCGGCGGTCCTCTACGAGAACGCGCTCGCCACCGACCCCCACGCGAGCGACGCCCTCGCGCACGTCAAGCGTCTGGGCGCCAGCCAGCGCCGCTGGCCGCAGCTCGTCGCCGCGCTGCGCACCGAGCACGAGCTCTGCCGCGACAAGGACGCGCGGCAGTCGATCCTCTGCGCGATCGCGCGGGTGCAAGAGAGAGCGCTCGGCGACGCGCCGGCGGCCATCCAGACGCTGGAGGCGGCGCTGCGCGCCCGCCCCGCGGATCCGTCGCTGCTCCGCGAGCTGGCGCGGCTCTCGGCCGAGACGGGGCGGACGCGCGAGCAGGCCGACGCGCTCGCCAGGTTGATCGAGACGGTGAGCGCGCCGCACGAGGTGGTGCGGCTGGCCATGACGCTCGGTCAGCTCCACGAGGGCGCGCTCCGGTCCGAGGACGCGGCGCTCGGCTGGTTCGAGCGCGCGCTCACGGCCGATCCGCGTCACCGCGGCGCGGCGGCGGCGCTCGAGCGTCTGCTGCGCGGGCGCGAGGCGTGGCCCGAGGTGCTCGCGGTGCTCGAGACGCGCGCGGCGGCGCTCACGGATCCGGAAGCGCAAGCGCAGCTCCACCACCGCATGGGCGAGCTGCACGAGCGGCGGCTGCACGACCCCGACGAGGCGACGCGCCAGCACGCGCGCGCGCTGGCGCTGGACCCCACGCATCACGAGTCCTTCATCGCCCTCACGCGGCTGCTGAGCCACGCCGGCCGCTGGCACGAGCTCGTCGAGATCTACGAGCGGGCCGTCGATCGCGCGCCCCACGACCCGGAGGCGATCGCGTGGCTCTTCCGCCTCGGCGCGGTGCTGGAGGACCGGCTGGACGACCCGGCGGCCGCGCTCTCGACCTTCGAGCGCATCCTCGAGCGCGACGCGTCGCACCTCGGCGCCTGGCACGCGGTGCAGCGCGCGGCCGAGCGCGCGGGGAGACGAGACCGGCTCCGTGAAGCGCTCAGGAGCGAGGCGGCGCTGACCGAGGACGCCTCGCGGCGCGACGCGCTCCTCCATCGCGCGGCCGAGATCGACGCGGAGTCCGACCCGCAGGCGGCCTGCCGCGCGCTCGAGGCGCTCCTCGCCCGGACAACGCAGCACCGGGCGAGCCTCGAGACGCTGGCGCGGCTGCGGGACGAGGCGGGGCACCACGAGGCGCTGGTCGGTGTCCTCGAGCGCCTCTTGCCGATCGTGCCGCTCGCCGAGAAGGCGCGCCTCCACGCCCGGATCGCGGAGCTCCACGAGCGCCACCTCGCCGACGACGCGCGCGCGATCGTGTCCTATCGGCACGCGCTCGCCATCGATGAGAAGGCCGCGACGCAGGCCGCGCTCGCCGACGCGCTCGAGCGCTCTGGACGCTGGGAAGAGCTGGCCACGTGTCGCCGCGCGCAGCTCGACCGGCTGACGAGCCCGGTCGAGCGCGCCGCCACGGCCCACGCCCTGGGCGTGCTCTTCGAGGAGCAGCTGAGCGATCCGAGGCGGGCCCTCGAGGCCCACGAGCTCGCGCTCGCCGCGGACCCGCTCTACCGCCCCTCCCTCGACGCCCGAGAGCGCCTGCTAACCGACGCCGCGGCGTGGGACCGGCTGGCCGACGCCATCGCGACCGAGGCCGAGGCGAGCGGCGACGGGTTCACACGAACGCAAGCCTCACTGCGCAAAGCCGTCGTGCTCTCCCAGCGCGGCGCCTCCATCACGCGGGCCCTCGAGTCGTTCCGCCCCGTCTTCTCGGCCAAACCCGAGCACGCCGGCGCGCTCGTCGCGGTCGAGGCGCTCTACGGGCGCACCGGTGACGAGGCGGGGCTCGACGCGACGTACGCGCGCATGGCCGACGTGCTGGGCGCCAAGGCCGCCGTGCACGCGGCGCTCGAGGAGCTGGCCGCGGCGCGCTCCGAGCGCGGAGAGGAGAGCGCCGACATCCTCCGCCGCATCCTGGACGCGCGCCCGGAGGACCGGAGCGCGCTCGAGCGCCTCGCGGACGACGCCGAGCAGCGCGGCGACGCCGAGACCCTGCTCCACGCGCACGCGCGCCTCGCGACCATCGCGCAGAGCGCCAAGGTGGGGGCGCATCACCAGGCGCGGGTCGGCGCGCTGAAGATCGTGCGAGGGGACGCCCCGGCCGCGCTCACCGCGTACCGGGCCGCCGTCGCGCTGGATCCGCGGAGCCTCGACGCGGTGCGCGGGCTGACCCTCGCGGCGCGCGCGGCGGCGGACCCCGGCGCCATGGTGCAGGCCGCGCGCATGGAGCGCGACGTCACCCGGGACGAGGCGGTGGCGCTGCAGGTCCTGCTCGAGGCGGCCCGGCTGTTCTTCGACGCGAACGACGAGGAGACGGCCGCGGCCACCTACGAGGAGGCGCTGCACCTCGACCCGGACAGCCCGGAGGCGGCCACCGGCCTCATGGCGACGATGATGAGCGCGACGCTCGTCCCACGCCTGATCGAGCTGCTGACCCTGGCCGCGAGCCGCGCCGACGATCCGAGCCGCGCGTGCATCCTCCACCTCTCGGTCGCGCTCCTCTGGTCGGACGTCCGGGGGGACCTGCCCGCCTCCATCGCGGCCACCCGCCGCGCGCTCGGGGTCGTGCCCGGCTCGCAGCGCGCGCTGGCCACCCTCGCGCGCTACCTCGAGGAGAACGCGCAGTACGCCGACGCGGCCAAGGTCCTCGAGGGCGCCCTCGACGCGGCGAGCGGCAAGCCCCGCCTCGACGCGCAGCTCTCGCTCGCGCATCTCTACGAAGCGCACCTCGACGCCCCGGAGGAGGCGAAGCAGCAGCTCCGCGCGGTGCTCTCGGCCGACGCCGACCACACGGGCGCGCTCACCTCGCTCGTCCGCCTCGAGCGGCTCTCCGGACACGCGGACGAGGCGCTCACCCTCGCGCGGCGACTCATCGAGGTCGTCGAGGAGCCGGTCGCGCGGGCCGCGGCGCTGGCGGAGATGGCGCAGCTCGAGAAGCAGCGCGGGGATCTCGGCGCGGCGGCCTTGGCGGCGGAGAGCGCGATCGCCATCCAGGGGCCGCGCGCCCCGGCCGCGCAGCTCTACCGCGGCCTCATCGAGCAGGCCCCGCCCGACCAGGCGAGCTGGGAGCGCTACAGCCGCGCGCTGATGGCCTACCTCGAGCGCGCCAAGACGCAGCGCGGAGACCTGGCCGCCACCTATCGCGAGCTCGCGCGCGTGTTCGGGGAGAAGCACGATCGGCCCGAGCGCGCGATCGGCGTGCTCCGCGAGGGCGTGCGCGCGTGCCCCTACGACGCGTCCATCTCGCTCGCGCTCGTCCGCGCGCTGCGGCAGGCGCGCGAGGAAGGCCAGGCCATCGACGAGCTCCGCCGGCTCCTGGACGAGGACGTGCTCGAGGTGGGGGCGTGGCGGACGCTCGGCGAGGTCATCGCGAACACCGGCGAGCCGGAGGGTCGCGCCGCGGTGCTCGCGCCCCTCGTCCACCTCGGTCAGGCGACCCCGGAGGAAGAGCAGGCGGTCCGGGGGCGCAAGGTCCGCGCGGGCAAGGCGCCGGCCGGGCTGCTCGGCCACGGCGGGCTGGAGCAGCTGATGGACTCCCCCGCGCTGCACGACGCGGCGGCCAGCTTCCTCCCCGCGATGGGCGAGATCCTCTCCAAGCTCGAGGGCGTGGAGTACGAGCGCTGGCGGGTGAACAAGCGGGACCGCGTGCGCCAGGGCGAGCCACACGCCTTGCGTCACTTCGTCGACCGGGTGGCGCGCGTGTTCGGGGCCACGGAGCTGGACCTCTTCGTCTCCCCCGCGCAGCTCTCGCGCACCTTCATGGTCTCGGGCAGCCCGCCCGCGCTCATCGTGCCCACCGCCATCGAGTCGGAGCGAGACGCCACCCTCGCCTTCCACCTCGCGCGCCCGCTCGCGCTGCTCTCGCGCCAGCTCCACCCGCTCGATCACATCGACGACCGGACGCTGGGCCACCTGATGACGGCGACGGTTCGGCAGTTCGAGCCGGGCTTCGTGCTGCACCCGCTGCTCGAGGAGGACGACATCGAGGCCGAGTCGCGGCGGGTGAGCAAGGCCATCGGCTTCTTCTCGCGCGGACGGCTCCAGGACGCGGCGCTCGCCTTCGCGGCGCAGCCCACGCCGGACATCTTCATGTGGGCGCGAGAGATCCGTCGCCTCGCCACCCGCGCCGCCCTGCTCGTCGCCGACGACCTCGTCGCGGTGCTCGGCGCGATCGGCGAGGAGCTCGGCCCGGACAACTACGCGACCGACCTCGCGCGCTTCTGGATCAGCGACCCCGCGTTCCGCTTCCGGCGCGCCCTCGCGCAGCGCGCGGCCTCCCCGCCGCCGACGCCCGCGCCCTGAGCTTCACTCGTAGATCTTGTCGACGAACTGGAGCGCCCCGAGCGACCAGTCCTCGCAGAACGCGCGGTGGTCGCGATAGATGCGCTCCACCGTCTCCTCCGCGAAGCGCAGGATGTCCTCGATGAGCAGCGCGTCCTCGCCGATGGCCTCGAGGATCCGCTTCTCCGCGTTGCCCTCCATCACGCCGGTGTCTCCGTCGGCGAGCGCGTGCGCCTGCGCGAGCGAGGTGCCACAGATGCGCGCGTACCGCTTCCACTTCTTCCTCGAGAGATCGTCGATGTCGATCTCCTCCTTGTACGGGCTGCGCTCGCGCACGAGGAAGCTCTCGCCGCCGATCTCGGCCTTGCCGTAGAACGGGTCGCCGCCCACGAGGTGCACGGCCTGCGCGTTGACCACCCGATCCGCCTCTCCGTCCATCTGCTTCTGCGAGGGCGGCGCGAGCCCGGCGAGAGCCGACCGACGCGCGCGCTTGAGCTCGAGGATGACGTCGTCGGTTCCGTCCTCGCTCAGGCCCTCGAGCAGCACCCAGTAGCGCGCGAGCCCGAGCGACGCCGTGCCCGAGCCCTTCCGCTCGGCGACGTCCTTCACCTTCAGGTTCCCCGCGCGCGCGGGCAGCTCCGCCAGGTCGTTCTTCTCCGCGTACTCGTCGATGATGTCCTGGAACTCGTCGACCCGGCTCGGGAGCGGCACGAGCTTCTCATCGGCCACGAAGCGACCGCGCTTCTCGCCGAGGTACTTCTGGAGCCACGGCTCGCGATCACGCTGGGCGCGCTGGAGCAGCTTCCGGATCAGCTTCGGGCTGTTGTCGATGCGGAGCTGGTAGTGCATCTCGCTGTCGTCACGCGCGAAGCTCCGGAGCCCCTCGAGGTAGCCCTGCACCAGCCTCTTCGCGATCTTGCGGAGGTGCTTCCGTTTGACGCCCTGCTCCCGCGCCGCGATCATGAAGCCGACCGCGCCGCGCTTCAGATCCCATGTGAACGGCGCAAAATAAGCTTCGTCGAAGTCGTTCACACCGAAGATGGGCGTGTTGTCGACCGAGGGCATCACGCCGAAGTTCTCGGGGTGCACGTCGCCCAGCGTGAGCACGGTGGGCATCCACGCGTCCTCGCCCGCCATGTCGCGATAGAAGAGCAGGCACGTCCCCCGGAAGTACGAGTAGACCGAGCCCGCGAGCTTCTCGAACTTCGTCGCGGCGCCCTCCGGACGCTGATGGATGCGCTGCGCGTGATCTTCGCGCAGGGTCTGCCGCACGTAGAGGCGGCGGTCCTCCGGCGGCAGGTGCCGCGGCAGCATGACGAACTCGCCCGACGCCCTCCGGCGCGCGAGCTCCGCGAAGTCCCCGAACCGCGAAGCCGTGGGCGGCTCTCCGCCCGGATTGTGAGTGCGAGGCATGTCCACGGTTCATCTCTAGGTCCGCCACGCCTCGCACCAAACGTCCCCGAACACGAAGGCGCCGCGCACGCTTCGCGCGGGCATCGACGGCGACCTCGATCCGGCCACCGCGCGATCGGACCCGCCGCGCCGCCCTACTCCCGCGGCGGCACGTCCACGCCCACGACCACCCCTAACGACGCGTCGAGATCGATCACGGTGGGGCGGCGCTCACACTCCCAGGTCGTCACGTTGAAGTACGACGTGCCGCCCTCGACCCAGCGCCCGCCGTCCTGGTGAATGTGGCCGAAGAGATGCGCTCGCGGCGCGATGCGCGTCACGCGCGCGCGCAGGTCCTGACAGCCCTGGCGCCCCGGGACCGGCCCGCGATCGCCGAACCCGTGGGGCGGGCCGTGGGTGATCAAGACATCGGTCTGTGGCGGGATGAGCGCCCACCGCGCGGCGAGCGCGGGTCCGCGCGCCAGGTTGAACGCCCAGTCGTTGTACGCCGGCTGCCACGGGCTCCCCCAGAAGCGCACGCCGTCGACCACGCAGCCGTCGTCCTCGAGGTACACGACGCCGGCCCCGAGAGCGGCGAGGGCCGCGTCCCGCTCGCGTGCGAAGCACCAGTCGTGGTTCCCCGCGACGACGATCTTGTGCCTGTGAGGCAGCCCCCGGATCCACGCCGCGACCGGCCCCAGCTCCTCCAGCGTCCCGCCGCGCAGCAGATCGCCCGCGTGCACGAACACATCTCCGTCGGGCAGCGGCCCGAGGTCCGCTTCGAAGGTGTGAGTGTCCGCGACGGCGACGATCCGCATGCGACCCATGGTGCCGCACCGCGCCCCCTGGCGCAGCGGTCCGCTCTCAGTGGGCGCCGACGAGGGGATCGACTCGCGATCGTCGCGCGGCGACCCACCCCTCAATCGACGTTCTCAATCGATCATGGCCGGGACGGGCGTGCGGAGCTGGAGGTACGCGGTGGGGCGCGGACCGCGGCGTCGGCTGAGGTAGGCGAGCTCGCGGCCCGAGCGGAAGTCGACGGCGGAGAGCTGGTGGCCGCCGCCGCCGCCGTTGGTGCGCGAGCGGGGCGGCTCGCTGCGGCGCGGCGCGGGGCCCCCGAGCCACGCGAAGAGGTCGTCGACGATCGCGGCCGCGGCCTCGGGCTTGCCATGGCGCCGCGCGGCGTCGGCCATCTGCTTGCGCGCCGCGTCGTCGTCGAGGAGTCGGCCCGCCTCGGCGGCGAGGGTCTCGACGCTCAAGGCCGCCTCTCGGATGGCGATCGCGGCGCCCTCGCTCTGGAGGGCCTCGGCGTTGCGCGCCTGGTGGTCGTCCGCCGCGTGCGGGTACGGCACGAGGATGGCGGGTCGGCCGATGGCGCAGACCTCGGCGAGGGTGGTGGCGCCGGCCCGGGCGATGACCAGCGCGGCGGAGGCGTAGGCCTTCGCCATGTCGTCCACGAAGCTCACGACCTGCGCGGGGACGCCCAGCTCGCGGTAGCGCGCCTCGACCTCCTCCTTCATCGCGGCGCCGGTCTGGTGCACGACCTCGAGCCCGCGCTCGGCGAGCCCGAGCTGCGCGAGCGCGGCGGGCACGGTCTCGTTGAGCGCCTTCGCGCCCTGGCTCCCGCCCAGCACGAAGACCTTGCGCGAGCGCGCCTCGAAGCCGTCCGGATCACTCAGGGCGGCGCGCGCCGCGTCGACGAAGGTGCGCCGCACGGGGTTGCCGAGCAGCTTCGCGCGGCGGCCGATCTGCGCGGCCGCCTCGTCGAACGCCACGTAGGCGCGACCGGCCAGCGGCGCGATCACGCGGTTCGTCAAGCCGACGTGCGCGTTTTGCTCGAGGATCGCCGTCGGGACGCCGCGCGCCGCTGCGGCGAGCAGCATCGGCCCGCTCGCGTAGCCGCCCACGCCGATCACGAGGTCGGGCTTCAGCTCCCTGATGAGGCCCGAGGCGCGGGTGAACGCGCCGGGGAGCATCATCAAGCTCTTCATCAGCTCCGCCGCGGTCCGCCCCTTGAGCGGCGCCACGTCGAGCAGCTCGAGCCGCTCGCCCCGCTCGGGCAGCACGCGCGCCTCGATGCCCTTCTCGGTCCCCACGAAGGTGACCTCGACGTCGGGCTGCCTCCGGCGGAGCTCCTCCACCACGGCGACGCCGGGGAAGAGATGTCCGCCGGTTCCCCCTCCGGCCACGATGAGTCGTCGAATCATGCCGTACCTCCCAGCGCGACACGCGGGGGCTTCGCCCTGCCCTTCTTCCGCGTGGCACGTTCCTCGACGCCGTCCGGAGCAGGCTGCTCCCTCGGGCGTGAAATGTTGAGCAGGACCCCCACCGCCGCGCTGTTGACCAGCAGGGAGGAGCCGCCGTAGCTGATGAAGGGCAGCACCAGGCCCTTCGTGGGGAGCATGCCCATCGCCACCGCGAGGTTGGTGAAGGCCTGCATGCCCAGGAACATCGTGATCCCGATCGCGAGGTAGGTGCCGTACTCGTCGACCGCGCCGAACGCGGCCCGGATCCCCCGCGCGAAGACGAGCGCGAACGCGCCGATCAACAGGATGAGCCCCGCGAAGCCGAGCTCCTCGCCGACGATGGCGCTGATGAAGTCCGTGTGCGCCTCGGGCAAGTAGAAGAGCTTCTGCAGGCTGTCGCCGATGCCCACGCCCCAGAAGCCGCCCGAGCCATAGCTGAGCAGGGACTCGGCCACCTGATAGCCCGCGCCCTGCCGCGTGCCGAAGGGATCCATGAACGCCTCGAAGCGGCGGACCCGATACGGCGAGCTCGCGATGAGCGCGTACACGATCGGCGCGGTCAGGAGCCCGGCGCCGAGGATGTAGCCGAGCTTCGCGCCCGCGGTGAAGAGGAGCACGAAGGTGAGCAGCCCGATCATCACCGCGCTGCCGAAGTCGGGCTGCTTCAGGCAGAGCAACATCACGAAGCCGGCCACGAGCACGTGCGGCAGGAACCCGACGCTGAACGACTTGATCTTCTCGCGCTTCTTCGAGAGCGAGTACGCCAGGTAGAAGATGATCGAGACCTTGGCGACCTCGGCCGGCTGGATGTGGATGGGCCCGAGCGCGATCCAGCGCGCCGCGCCGCCAGCGCTGTGGCCGAAGCCGAGCGCGACGAACGCCATCAGGCCGACGACCCCGGCGAGCAGCGGATAGGTCAGCGGCCGGTAGCGGTGGTAGTCGATGCGCGCGACGGCGACGATGAGCGGGAGCGCGACGAGCGCGAAGATGCCCTGCCGGATCAGGAAGAAGTAGCCGTTGTCGTAGCGCTGCGCGGCGAAGACGGCGCTCGCGCTGTAGACCATGACGACGCCGAACGCGATCAACGCGATGATCGTGCCGTAGAGCACCGCGTCGGCGGGCCCGATGACCTTCGGCGGCCCGGCCTTCTTCGGGCGCTCCTCGGCCGCGGCCACGGTCTTCCGCTCGGCCTTGGCCGGCTCGTCCTTCGGACCGCGGCGGAGGATGGCGCGCAGCACGCTCACGCGGCGCCTCCGTTCTCTTCTTCCGCGGCCGCGGGCGTCTCGGGCAGCGCCCGCACGGCGTCCTGGAAGACGTCGCCGCGGTGGGCGTACGAGCGGAACATGTCGAAGCTCGAGCAGGCCGGCGCGAGGAGCACGAGGTCGCCGGCTTCGGCCAGGCTCCGCGCCTCGTTCACCGCGGCCTCCATCGAGTCCGCGAAGCGGATCGGCAGCCGGAGCGACGCCATCTCTCGCGCGATGAGCTGCGCGCTCTTGCCGATGAGCACGACGGCGCGGCCCACGCTCGCGAGGCGCTCGACGAGCGGCGCGTAGCTGCCGCCCTTGTCCACGCCGCCCGCGATGAGCACCGCCTTCTTGCTCGGCGAGGCGAGCCCGTCGAGCGCGGCGACCGTCGCGCCCACGTTCGTCGCCTTGGAGTCGTCGATGTAGGTGACGCCGTCGAGCTCCCGCACCTTCGCCGCGCGGTGCGGCAGCCCACCCACCTCACGCAGGGTCTCGCTCATCGCCTCCGGGCTCGCGCCCGCGATCCGCGCGACGAGCACCGCGGCCGCGGCGTTCTCGTGGTTGTGGCGGCCCTGGAGCAGGATCTCGGACAGCGGCAGGCTCCAGCCCGTCTTGAGGTCGACGAGCGCGTCTCCCTCGACCCGCACGATCCCGTCCTGCCCGCCGAAGCCGTGTCGGCCCACGTTGGCCGTCATCGGGCCGAGCTGCTTGCAGACGTCGTCGTTGGCGGGGAGCACCGCGTGGTCGCCCCGGCGCTGCGCGGCGAAGATGTTCGACTTCGCCCGCGCGTAGTCGTCCTGGCTCTTGTACCGGTCGAGGTGATCGGGGCTCAGGTTGAGCAGCGCGGCGACCTTCGGGCGCAGCAGCCGGACCTTCTCCAGCTGGAAGCTCGACAGCTCGAGCACGACGCGGCCGTCGGGCGTGTCCGCCTCGCTGCCCACCGCCTCGCAGGCGGCGCGGCCGAGGTTGCCGCCGAGGAACGTGACGAAGCCGCTGCGGCGGAGCATCTCCCCGACGAGCGTCGTGACGGTGCTCTTGCCGTTGGTGCCCGTGATCGCGATGAGCGGCGCCCCGAGGAAGCGCGAGGCGAGCTCGACCTCGCCGATCACCTCGACGTCTCGGAAGAGCTCCGCCAGCTCGGGGATGGGCGGCACGCCAGGGGAGAGCACGACGAGCTCGACGCCCTCGAAGAACGCCGGGTCGTGCGAGCCGAGCGCCAGCGTCACGCCCTGGCCTTCCAGCGCGAGCGCGCGCGGGTCGAGCGCGTCCCGCTCGCGGCGATCGTTCAAGATCACCTCGGCGCCGCGACGGACGAGCAGCTCCGCCGCCGCGAGCCCACTCGCGCCCGCGCCGATCACCGCCACCTTTCGGTCCTCGACCTCCAACACCGTCACCTCAGCTTGAGCGTGGCCAGGCTCGCCAGGGCGAGCATCACGCTGATGATCCAGAAACGAACGATGACGCGCGGCTCCGGCCACCCCTTCTTCTCGAAGTGGTGGTGGATCGGCGCCATCAAGAAGACGCGCCTCTTGAAGAGCTTGAAGGAGGCGACCTGCGTGATGACGCTGATCGCCTCGACCACGAAGATGCCGCCGAGCAGGAGCGACAAGAGCTCGTTCTTCGTCATCACCGCGAGCGAGCCGATGCCGCCGCCGAGCGCGAGCGAGCCCACGTCGCCCATGAAGACCTGCGCAGGGTAGGTGTTGTACCAGAGGAACCCGAAGCCAGCGCCGATGAGCGCGCCGCAGTAGACGCTCAGCTCGATGGCGCTCGGCAGCGAAGGGATGCGCAGGTACGCCGCGAGATCCTGACCGAAGAAGGTCACGCCCGTGAGGTAGGCGAGGACCATGTAGGTGCCCGAGTTGATCATGACGGGCCCGATCGCGAGCCCATCGAGACCGTCGGTCAAGTTGACGGCGTTCGATGTGCCGACGATGACGAAGGCGGCGAAGACGACGTAGAGCGCCGGGTGAAGCTCCACCGGCATGCGCTCGAAGGCGACGAAGGGGATGGAGAGTCGGTTGCGGATCTCGATCCAGTCGGCGGGCAGCCCCGCGTCGCCGTACCAGAGGAAGCCGCCGATGCCGAACGCCACCGCGAACTGGATGACGAGCTTCCAGCGCCCCGCGAGGCCGCCGGTGTCCTTCTTCCGGATCTTCGCCGCGTCGTCGATGTAGCCGACCACGCCGTACGCGCTGGTGACGGCGGTGACGACCCAGACCATGAAGTTGGTCGGATCGGCCCAGAGCACGGTCGAGATGATCAGCGCGAGCAAGATCAGCGCGCCGCCCATGGTCGGGGTGCCGGCCTTGCTCAGGTGACCCTCCGGGCCCTCCTTGCGCACGACCTGCCCGATCTGCCGGGACTGCAGCCGCCGGATGAACCACGGGTAGAGCGAGAACGTGACCCCGAGCGCGGTGAGCGCGGCCGCGATGGCGCGGAAGGGCACGTACCGCAGCACGTTGAGGAACCCGAGGCCCGGCGAGTCGTGCAGGGGGTAGAGGAAGTAGTACAGCATCAGCCGGCGTCTCCGAGCTGGGCGACCACGCGCTCCATGCGCATGCCGCGCGAGCCCTTGACGAGCACGACGTCCCGGGGACGGACGACGTCGCGCACGCAGCCGGCCGCGTCGTCCACGTTCTTCAAGAGGAGGATCTTCGTGCGCGCGCCCTGGCTGCGCTCCATGGTCGCGCTGAGCGCGGCGCGGCCGGCGTGGGCCATGCGCTCGCCGCAGCAGATGAAGTGCGCGGCCCCGACCCGGACGACCTCGCGGCCGACCTCGGCGTGGGCGTGCTCCTCGTGTCGCCCAAGCTCGAGCATGTCGCCGAGCACCGCGATGAGCCGCCCTCCCCGCGCGCTCGCGAGCGCCGCCGCCGTGTCGAGCGCCGCTTCGGTCGAGCGCGGGCTCGCGTTGTACGTGTCGTCGATCACGAGCACGTCGTCGGCCACCGCCACGGGCACCATGCGGTGCGGAGGCTGCGGCACGTGCGTGAGCGCCGCGGCGCCCGCCTCGAGCTTCTCCGGGGCGAGCGCCCGCATCACGGCCACCGCGCCGGTCGCGTTGATCGCCGCCGCCTGTCCGAGCAGCGAGAGCGCCACGTCGACGCTGCCGCCCTCGAAGGTGACGTGCGCGCGGGTGTGGGCCTCGCCGTCGAGCTCCCAGCGCGCGAGCCGCACGTCCGCGGCCTCCACCGTGCCGTAGCCGATCTTGGTCTTCGCCGCCGAGCGATCCGCGTAGGCCGCGAGGGGCGCGTCGTCGACGAACCAGATCGCAGCGCCGTCGGGCGAGAGCGCCTCGAGCAGCGCGCCCTTCTCGCGGGCCACGCCGTCGATCCCGCCGACGCCCTCGGTGTGCACGGCGGCGACGCTCGTCACGAGCCCGATCGTGGGCTGGGCCATCGCCGCGAGATCCGCGATCTCGCCCGGCTCGCTCATGCCCAGCTCGATCACCGCCGCGTCATGCGTCGCGTCGAGCGTGAAGAGCGTCATCGGCACGCCGACGCGGTTGTTGAGGTTGCCTCGCGTGAACACGGTCGCGTGGCCGAGCCCGGTGAGCGCGGCCGCGACGAGCTCCTTCGTGGTCGTCTTGCCGACCGAGCCCGTGATGCAGACGACGGGCACGTCGAAGCGGCGGCGGTGGAGCGCGCCGAGCGCGCCGAGCGCGGTCAGGGTGTCCTCGACCCGCAGCACGCCCACGCCCTCGGGCGCCTCGACGTCGCGGTCCACGACGACGGCGTGCGCGCCGGCCGCCATGACCTGCGGCAGGTAGTCGTGCGCGTCGTGGGTCTCGCCCTTCAGCGCGACGAAGACGTTGCCCGGCGCCACGCGGCGGCTGTCGAGCTGGACGCCCTCGAGCGCGCGGGTCGGGGGCGCGAGCCAGCGACCGCCGGTCGCCTCGACCAGCTCGTCCGGCGTGAAGCGCGCGGCGTTGTCGGGGATGGGCGTCGCGCTCACTGCGACCTCCCCGCGATGGCCGCGCGGGCCTCCTCACGGTCGTCGAAGTGGATCTTCGTCGTGCCGCGGATCTGGTAGTCCTCGTGGCCCTTGCCCGCGATGAGGATCGTGTCGCCGGGGCGCGCCGCGGAGACGGCCTCGCGGATGGCGGCGCGGCGATCCTCCTCGACCCGGTAGAGGCCACGGTCGGCGCGCGCGAAGGCGACGAGGTCGTCACACGCGTCCCAGCCCTCGCCGCTCACGCCGGGCTCGATCGCGGCCAGGATCGCCATGGGATCCTCGGTCCGCGGGTTGTCGCTGGTGATGACCGCGAGGTCGGCGCCGCGCGCGACCGCGCGGCCCATCTGCGGGCGCTTGGCCGCGTCGCGATCCCCGCCGCAGCCGAACACCGCGAACAGTCGCCCCGGCGTGATGGGCCGGAGCGCCGCGAGCGCGCGCGAGAGCGCGTCCGGCGTGTGCGCGTAGTCGACCAGGATGCGCACGTCCTCGAGCCCGTCGACGCGCTCGAGCCGGCCGGGGGCGCCCTTCGCCGCGCCGAGCGCCTTCGCCGCCTCGTCGGCCTCGAAGCCGAGGGCCACGAGCACGCCGAGCGCGAGCAGCAGGTTGTCGAGGTTGTGCGCGCCGATGAGCACCGAGCGGAGCTCGACCTCTTCTCCCAGCGCCGTCACCGTCGCTCGCATGCCGTCCCGGTCCATCGTCCAGGTACGCACCGCGACGTCGCCATCGCCCTCGCGCGACACGCGGAGGCAGCCCGGCACTTCGTCGGCCAGCTGCGCGCCGTGCGGGTCGTCGACGTTGATGACCGACGCGCCCGGAGAGAGCGCGGTGAAGAGGCGGGCCTTCGCCGCGAAGTACGCCTCCATCGTGCCGTGGTAGTCGAGGTGGTCCTGGGTGAGGTTGGTGAACGCCGCGACCGCGAAGTGGACGGCGTCCGCGCGGTGCATGCCGAGCGCGTGGCTCGAGACCTCCATCACCAGGTGCGTCGCGCCCGCGTCCACGACCTTGCGCGCGAAGCGGGCGAGCGCGTCGCCCTCGGGCGTGGTGAACGGGGCCGGCTCACGCAGGCCGGGCCCGCGGCTCTCCACCGTGCCGAGGAGCGCGGGACGCTGACCGAGCGCGCCGAGCGCCTCGTCCACCAGCCACGCCGTCGTCGTCTTGCCGTTCGTGCCCGTGAGCCCGACCACCGACAGCTCGGCCGTCGGGTCGCCGTAGACCGCCGCCGCGAGCGCGCCGAGCGCGACCCGCGCGTTCTCCACGCGGAGCTGCGGCACGTCGGCGGGCAGCGCGAGCGTCGACTCGGCCGCCACCGCCACCGCGCCGCGCTCGACCGCGCTCGCCGCGAAGCGCGCGCCGTCAGCCTGCTGGCCGCTGATCGCCACGAAGAGATCGCCCGGCTCCACCGCGCGCGAGTCGTGCCGCACGCCGCGGACCTGCACCTCGCCGTCGCCGACGAGCTCGACCGCGAGCCCACGCTCGTGCAGCGCGCGCAGCGCGATCATGGCGTCACCTGCGCGAGGGTTCCGTCGGGGGTCGGCGTGACGGGCACGTCGGCCTCGGGGCGCAGCTCCGGTCGCTCGAGGATCACGCGCACCTCGCTGCCGCGGTCCACCACCGCGCCCGGCTGCGGGCTCTGCGCGACGACGAGGCCGCTGCCCTCGAGCTGGAAGTCGAGCCCGATGCGCCGCAGCGCGCCGAGCGAGCCGCGCGCGGTGAGCCCCGTCAGATCCGGGACCATGACCTCGCCCTCGCGGGGCTCGCGCTCGGGCACGACCGCGATCTCGACCGCGGTGAGCGTCTCGGGCTGGGCTGCGCCTTCGCCGCGCGCCGCGCGACGACGCTCACGCTCGCGCTGACGGTGCCGCCGCTCGAGCTCGGCCAGCGCCTCTCCGCCCGTGTCGGCGGGGACCCCGAGGTGGCGCAACGAGGCCTCCCCGATGCGGCGGAAGATCGGCCCGGCGACGGTGCCGCCGTAGTGATCGACCACCGGCTCGTCGATCACGACGGCGATGACGAGCGCGGGATCCTGCGCGGGGACGAAGCCCACGAAGGACGCGATGTAGACGTCCTCCTGGTAGCCCCCGCGGCGGTAGTCGGCCTTCTGCGCGGTGCCCGTCTTGCCGGCGACGAGGTAGCCGTCGATCGCGGCCTCGGGCCCCGTGCCGCCCTGGCCGGTGACGGCGGTGAGCATGTCGGCGATCAGGCGCGCGGTGCGGCGCGGGATCACCTGCCGGCGCACGCGCGGGAGCGTCTCGCTCGTGGTCGCGCCGCGACTGTCCACCGTGCGCCGCAGGATGTGCGGGTGCATCAGCCGCCCGCCGTTCGCGATGGTGCTCATCGCGGTGGCGAGCTGCAGGGTGGTCGTGCTCATGCCCTGCCCGAAGCTGATCGTCGCCAGATCGAGGTCGTACCAGCGCGTGTGGTGGCGAAGGATGCCGCCGGTCTCACCGGGGAGCTCCACGCCCGTCGGCTCGCCGAAGCCGAAGCGCCGGAACGAGCGGAAGAGCCCGCGGCGCCCGAGGCGCATGCCGATCTTGGCCGTGCCGATGTTGCTCGAGCGCGCGAGGATCTGCGCCGGGGTCATGATGCCGAAGCGGTGACCGCCGTCGCCGATGGTGTCCTCGCCGATCTCGAGCTGGCCGTCCTCCTCGCAGTCGATGGCCTCCTCGGGGTGCACGACGTTCGCCGCGAAGGCGGCGGCCAGCGTGAACGGCTTGACGGTCGAGCCCGGCTCGAAGCGGTCGGTGACGGCGCGGTTGCGGCGGTGCGCGACCTCGGCCCGGCCCGGCTCGTTCGGGTTGAACGTCGGGTAGTTCGCCATCGCGAGGATCTCGCCCGTGCGCGGATCCATCACCACCACGCTGCCCGCGGCGGCCTCGGCCGTGCGCACGCCCAGCGCGAGCTCGCGCTCGGTGATGTGCTGGATGGTCTTGTCGATGGTGAGGAAGACGTCGTCGCCCTGCGCGGCGCGGTCGTCGAGGAGCTGGTCGCTGAAGACCACGCGGCCGCGGCGGTCGCGCACGGCGGGGACGGGCTGCACCGAGCCGCGGAGGCGATCCTCCAGCGCGAGCTCGAGGCCCTCGATGCCGACGCCGTCGATGTTCGCGAAGCCCAGCAGGTGGCTGGCGAGCTCGCGGTTCGGGTAGAAGCGGCGCGCCTCGTCGGTCATCTGCACGCCCTCGATCCCGAGCGCGCGCACCGCGGCGGCCTCGGTGGGCGTGACCTGCCGCTCGATCCAGACGAAGTAGCGGTCGGAGCGGAGGCGCGCCGCGATGCGGTCGCGGTCGACGCCGAGCAGGTTGGCCAGGCGCGTCGCGGCGGACTCCGTGTCCACGCCCTCGGCCCGCATCAGCCGCGGGTTCGCGAAGACGCTCTCGACGTCCACGCTCACCGCGAGCTCCGCCCCGTGGCGGTCGTAGATGGTGCCGCGCTTGGGCGCGAGGCGGATGTCCCGGAGCTGCTGCGACTCGGCCATCGCGCGCAGGGCCGGGCCGTGCTGGATGGTCAGCTCCCACGCGCGCGCGGAGACCAGCAGCGCGCCGGCGCCGACAGCGAGCGCGAGCACGACCATGCGCACCCGCATCCAGCGGCGACGCTTCGGATCGGTCAGGAGGTCGCTCATCGCACCCTCCCCGCCATGCGCCGCTGGCGGCGCTCGTTGCCGACCGGGATCACGCGCGCCGGCTCGGGCACGTCCATCTCGAGGCGGCCGCGCGCGATGGTCTCGATGCGCTCCGCCTGGCGCAGCGTGGCCGCCTCGATGGCGAGGAGCCGACGCTGCTCGATGAGGCGGCGCTGCTGCCGACGCGCCTGCCCGACCTCGTAGCCGAGCTGCACCGTCTGCTGCCGGAGCGCGAGGTGCGAGACGAAGGCCGCGGCGGCCGCGAGCACGGCCACGCTCCAGAGGACGAGGAAGCGCGCCTTCATGCCGCCTCCTCGCGGGGGACGCGCCGCGCCGCGCGCAGCTTCGCGCTGCGGGCCCGGGGGTTGTCGTCTCGCTCGGCGTCGCCCGCGACGACCGGCTTCTTGGTCAGCGGCGCCAGCGCGTCGTGCCCCTTGAAGAAGCGCTTCACCCGGCGGTCCTCGAGCGAGTGGAAGGAGATCAAGACCGCCACCCCGTCGTCGGCGAGCACGTCGGGGAGCGACGCGAGCAGCCGGTCGAGCTGCCCCAGCTCGTCGTTCACCGCGATGCGCAGCGCCTGGAAGGTGCGGGTCGCGGGGTCGATCTTGCCGCGTCGCCCGCCGACCGCGCGGTGCACGGCCGCCTGGAGATCGCCCGTGGTGTGAAGTTGCCCCGCGTTCGCGACCTCCTTGATCACGCGCGCGATGCGGCGCGACTTCCGCTCCTCGCCGAGCTGATAGATGACGTCCGCCAGCTCGGTCTCGGTCAGCGAGTCGATGAGCTCGGCCGCGGTCTGGCCCGTCGTCGGGTCCATGCGCATGTCGAGCGGGCCGTCCGAGCGGAAGGAGAACCCGCGCTCGGGCGCGTCCAGCTGGGGGGAGCTGACCCCGATATCGGCGATCAGCCCGTCGACCTGGGGCTCACCCACCTCAGCGAGGAGCTGGGCCACGGAGGCGAACGCGCCGTGCACGAAGGTCACCCGCGGCGCGAATTCCGAGAGGCGCTCGCGCGCGGCTTCGAGGGCCGCGGGGTCCCGATCGATGCCGATCACGCGCCCGTCCGGGGCGCTCGCCCGGAGGATGCCCTCGGTGTGGCCGCCGCCCCCGAGGGTGGCGTCGGCGTAGAGGCCGCCGGAGCGCGGCGACAGAGCTGCGAGCGTCTCGTCGAGCATGACCGTTCGGTGGTGGAACGGGGTGGTGGGGGTGCGGGCTTCCGTCACAGGCCGAGCTCCGCGAGACGCTGCGCCATCTCGACGCGCTGGTTCGGGTCCTCGAGCACGGTGGACCGCAGGGCGTCGAAGCGCTCCTTCGACCACAGCTCCAGGTGCCGCCCCATGCCGGCCCAGAGCGCGTTCCGCTCGAGGGTCGCGTAGTTGCGCAGGGCGGCGGGGATCAGGACGCGGCCGAGCTTGTCCATCTCGACCTCGACCGCCCCGGAGACGTAGATGCGGCGGATCATGGCCACGCTCGGGTCGAAGCTCGGGAGCTTCGCGAGCCGCGCCTCGAAGGCCTCCCACTCGGCCATGGGGTAGGCGACCAGGCAGGGGTCGAGCCCCGTCGTCACGACGAGCTTGGACGTCTCCTCCGAGGAGAGGACCTCCCGAAAACGCGACGGAACGGACGTGCGTCCCTTACCGTCGATCGCGTGCTCGTACTGACCTCGGAACACCCGCGGACACCTGCTTCGCGGAGGGGGTGAGCGTCATCCCAGAGACGGATGCCACTCCTTACCACTCCTTACCACCGAGTCGGACCCTACGGGGGGGTCACGGGGGTGTCAACTTCATTCTGATCGGGCGGTCTAGCCTGTGTTCATAGGGGTTTCCGGGCGGTGACGGAGGGGGTGGTAAGGGGTGGATCGCCGGTGATCCACTGAGGGGTAGAGGCACCAGCTCGGGCGTTCAGGTAGGCGGGGCCTGGAGACCTCGGCCGCAATTGCGGCACGATCGTTCGTGCTCTCGTGTGGGCTCGCGGGGGTCGGGTCCAGATTCGAGTCCGCAGCCGCGACCGAAGCCGCGACCGAGTCCGCGACCGAGTCCGCCACCGCGACCGCAGCCGCACCCGAGTCCGCCACCGCACCCGCGACCGCCCCCGCGACCGGGTCCGAGTCCGCGACCGCAGTCGCCACCGAGTCCGCAGCCGCAACCGAGTCCGCCACCGAGTCCGCAGCCGCGACCGCAGCCGCGACCGAGTCCGCCACCGAGTCCGCCACCGAGTCCGCAGCCGCGACCGCAGCCGCGACCGAGTCCGCCACCGAGTCCGCGACCGAGTCCGCCACCGCACCCGCGACCGAGTCCGCGACCGAGTCCGCCACCGCACCCGCGACCGAGTCCGCCACCGCACCCGCGACCGCCCCCCGCGACCGGGTCCGAGTCCGCCACCGCAGCCGCCACCGAGTCCGCAGCCGCGACCGCAGCCGCGACAGAGTCCGCGACCGAGTCCGCCACCGCACCCGCGACCGCCCTCCGCGACCGAGTCCGCGACCGCAGCCCCAACCGAGTCCGCCACCGCACCCGCGACCGCCCTCCGCGACCGAGTCCGCGGCCGCGGCCCCCGAGGCCGCCACCGCGACCGCCCCCGAGGCCCGCGGCCGCCACCGCGACCGAGCCCGTCACCGCGTGTGCACCCCTGACGGAGCCGAGGCAGTTCGGATGCGGAGGCGGAAGCGGAACCAGAAGCGGATTCGGATTCGGAGGCGGACTCGGACTCGGACTCGGACTCGGACTCGGACTCGGAGGCGGATTCGGATTCGGAGACGGATTCGGAGGCGGAGGCGGACTCGGACTCGGATTCGGATTCGGATTCGGATTCGGATTCGGAGGCGGACTCGGACTCGGACTCGGACTCGGATTCGGAGGCGGAAGCGGAAGCGGAGGCGGAGGCGGATGCGGATGCGGATGCGGATGCGGATGCGGATGCGGATGCGGATGCGGAAGCGGAAGCGAAAGCGGAAGCGGAAGCGGAAGCGAAAGCGGAAGCGGAGGCGCAGGCGGAGGCGCAGGCGGAGCAAGCGCCGTGCGCATTCCCGGGCCTCCTGACGCTGTCGCGGTAGACTCCCTGGCGTGGACGACCCGGTCGACGTCGCGTGGCGCGAGGTGGAGGCGGACTGGGCTTCCGAGCGAGCCCACAAGAAGTTCCTGACCCTCTGCGCGTCGCTGGACCGCCTCGCGGAGGCGGGGAAGCGCTACCGGGCGGTGAAGGACTCCGACCCGGATCGCGCGGAGGTCGCCAGCGAGCAGATCGACCGCTTGCTCGGGCTGGCGATGCAGAACCTCCAGGTGCTCAAGAGCGAGCCGAAGACGCGGAGCGGGAAGCAGGTGCTCTTCTTGATCGCGCTCGGGATCAGCGGCGCCCTGGTCGTCACCGCCGTGATGGCGATGTTGCGGATGATGTAGCCGGGTCGCTATCCTCCCGGCCTCGCATGCAGCTGGATTTCAAGGCGCGCGAGCTGACCATCAAGCTCGTGTATTACGGGCCGGCGCTCAGCGGGAAGACCACCAACCTGCAGGCGATCCATCGGTTGGTGAACACCGACGTCGCCGGGCGCCTGATGACGCTCGAGACCCAGGACGATCGGACGCTCTTCTTCGATCTCCTGCCGCTCTCCCTCAACGCGGGCAAAGGGCTCCAGGTCCGCGTGAAGCTCTTCACCGTGCCCGGGCAGGTCATCCACAACGCGACCCGGCGCCTCGTGCTCCAGGGGGCCGACGGCGTCGCGTTCATCGCCGACAGCCAGCGCTCCGAGACGAAGTCGAACGCCGCGTCGTTCGTGAACCTCCGTCAGAACCTCACCGAGCAGGGCATCGAGCCCGCCGCGATGCCGCTCGTCATCCAGTTCAACAAGCGCGACCTGCCCGAGATCCGGACCGACGAGGAGATCGACGCGCTCGCCACCCGCGGCAAGGAGCCCGTCTTCAAGGCGGTGGCGCTCCGCGGCGTCGGCGTGCTCGAGACCCTGATGGGGCTGATGGAGATCACCTGGCAGCGGCTCGAGACCGAGCACTGCCTGAGCGAGAAGTTCGGCCTGACACCCGGCCCGCTCCTGGCGGAGCTCGAGCGGCACCTCGGCGTGCGCGAGGCCATCCAGCGGGTGAGCCGATGAGCGAGCCGCAGATCGACATCACGCTCGCGGACATCACGCGCCTCGAGGAGATCGTGGATCGCGGCGCCCTCGGCGAGGTGTGCCGCTCCTTCTTCGACCTCTTCTCGCTGCCGATCCGGGTCTTCTCTCACGACGGCACGCTGTTGGCCGACGTGCACGAGAGCCGCGAGATCTGCCGCTACGTCAACACCCTCAAGCAGGGCCGGCCCGCGTGCAGCGCGCTCGTCTCCGAGGTGAAGGGCATCGACCCGCAGGACGGCGTGGTGGTCCACCCCTGCTTCACGGGCGCCGTCTATCGCATCGTGCCGATCGACTACCAGGGTCGGCGGCTCGGGCGCTTCGTGATCGGCCCCTACCTCCCCGCCGAGAAGAAAGAGGTCCCGCGCTCGCTGCTCGTGCTCGACCCGGACATCGACCCGGAGCAAGCGCGCAGCGGACTGATGGAGATGCCCCGGGTGCGCGAGGAGACGGCCGACCGCCTCTCCGAGCACCTGACGCACATCCTCGACCTGATCATCTTCAGCGGGCACCGGGCGTTCCTGACGAGCCAGATGCACGTCGCGAGCGTGCGCGAGAGCTACCGCACCCTGAGCGAGAAGAACGAGGAGCTGCAGGAGGCCTTCGATCGGTTGAAGGAGCTCGACCGGCTGAAGTCCAACTTCCTCGCCACGGTCAGCCACGAGCTCCGCACGCCGCTGACGTCGATCATCGGCTACAGCGACATGCTCGCCACCGGGATCGCGGGCGACCTCAACGAGGAGCAGGCCGAGTTCGTCGAGACCATCCGGGGCAAGGGCGATCACCTGCTCGCGCTGATCAGCAGCCTGCTCGACCTCGGCAAGCTCGAGCAAGGCAACCTGCCGCTCAAGCGCGAGCTCATCGATCCGGCGGAGTTGCTCGACGAGGTCGCCAAGACCATGACCCCCGCGGCCGAGAAGAAGTCCGTGAAGATGGCGGTGAACGTCGAGGGCGCGCTGCACCCCTTCGCGGTCGACCCCGTCCGGATCAAGCAGGTGCTCTTCAACCTCTCCGAGAACGCCGTGAAGTTCTCTCCGCGGGGCGGCACCGTCACGCTGAGCGTGCGCTCGGTCGAGCTGGAGAGCGAGGGAGGCGGAGACGGGATGGGCTTCGTGCTCATGGCCGCGCCGAAGACCGCGCTCGAGATCTCGGTGAGCGACCAGGGGCCTGGCATCCCCAGCGGCGAGCAGGACAAGATCTTCGACGCCTTCTATCAGGTCGACGGCAGCTCCACGCGCGAGCACGGCGGCACGGGCCTCGGGCTCTCCATCGTCAAGCGGCTGGTGGAGGCGCACGCGGGGCAGGTCTGGGTCGACAGCGTCGTCGGCGAAGGCACGACCTTCTCGTTCACGATCCCCGAGGGCGACGAGTAGCGCGATGGACGAGTTCGCGCTCATCGCGCGGATCCGCGAGCGATTGAAGACGGATGATCCGCGCGTGCGCCTCGGGGTGGGTGACGACGCCGCGGTGATCGCCGCACCCCGCGATGACGTCGTCGTGTCGGTCGACGCGGTCGTCGAGGGCGCTCACTTCGACCGGCGCTGGTTGAGCTGGCGGGACGTCGGGTGGCGGGGGATGGTCGGGGCGCTGAGCGACCTGGCCGCCATGCGCGCCCGCCCCGTCTGCGCGCTGCTCTCGCTCGTCTTGCCCGACGACCTCGGCGAGGAGGCGGCGCTCGCCCTCGTCGACGGCGCGGCCGAGGCCGCCCACGCGCACGGCGCGTCGATCGTCGGCGGCAACCTGGCGCGCGGCCCGGTGGTCTCGCAGCACACGACGGTGATGGGCGAGGCGGCGCACCCGCTGACCCGGAGCGGCGCGCGCCCGGGCGACGCGATCTACGTCACCGGGACCCTGGGAGCGGCCGCGCTCGGGTGGAGGCTCCTCGCGGCGGACGCCGCGGACGATGGGCCGTCGTTCGTCGCGCGGTGGCGGAGGCCGAGGGCGCGCTTCGACGCCCTCCCCTGGCTCGCGCACGCGAGCGCGTGCGTCGACGTCTCGGACGGCCTCGCGCAGGACCTCGGTCACCTCTGCGCGGCGAGCGGGGTGGGCGCCGCGCTCGAGCTGCCGCGCGTCCCGGTGGAGCCGGACCATCACGCGGTCGCCGCCGCCCACGGGCTCGACGGCGACGTCCTCGCGGCGAGCGGGGGCGAGGACTACGAGCTCGTCTTCACCTGCCCCGCCAGCCTGGACGGTCCCTTCACCCGCGTGGGCGAGATCCTCGAAGGCGAAGGCGTGGAGCTGCGGGACGCCGACGGTCGTGTGCGCCTCCTCGACGCGTCCGGTCACCGCCACTTCGGCTGACGCGACTCAGCGCTTGGCGAGCTCGCCTTCGATGAAGCGGTAGGCCTCCCCGAACGACGCCACGTTGCACACCGGCCACTTGCTGCCCGTCAGCCAGTCGAAGGCGGTGAGCACGCCGCGCGCGACGCTGGAGCCCACCACCCGGGCTTCGCACACGCTGACCGGGGCGAGCACCTGCACGTACTCCTCGAAGACGGCCGCCGCCTCCTTGCGCAGCGACGCCGAGGCGCTGACCGGGTTGAAGGCCGTGAAGTCGATCAGCCAGCAGATGGGCTCCCCGCTCTCGGCCAGCTTCGCGTAGTGCTCGAAGAGGTGGCGGTAGGCGGTCGCGTCGAACACGGCGGGGTAGCGCACGAGGACGATCGGCCGCTCGGAAGAGTCGACGACGACGCCCTCGTGTTCGAACTCGGAGACCATCCACCTCCAGGATCGCGCCATCGCGGGGGGAGAGCAACCGCGCCCCCCGGCCTCTCAGTCCACGCCGAGCGTGTGACAGGTCTCCGAGCGCGGCACCTCGGACGGCTCCGGCCCGGTCCCGAACGCGGTGTCGAGGAAGGGCGCGGTGAACGAATGCCAGTAAGCCTCGTTGCGGAAGTGGTGCATCCGATGGTTGCGGCGGATCCAGCGGTAGTAGCGACCCTTGGGTCGATAGGGCGTGTGCGTGAGGTAGTGGGTCCACTCGTAGACGAGCGTGGCCGCGGTGAAGGCCGCGATGCCCGTCAGCATCACCCCGGTCGTCGGCGCGACGAGCCACCAGAACGCGAGATGGAACGGCGCGATCATCAACAGCACGCGGAGGGGGAGCATCGCGGTCTCGATCTTCCACGGGTTCCGGTGGTGGTGGCGGTGCGTCTGCGCGAAGTACGGGTCGACGGTGAAGGGGCCGAGCCGCTTCGGCTTCATGTGGAGCAAGGTCCAGTGGAAGAACCACTCCTGCAGCGGCCAGTAGATCAGCACCCCGACCAGGACGATCGCGTCTCCGAGCGAGGCCTCGCCGAAGAAGGGCCGGAGCCCGAGCGCGATCAGCATCTGCGCGAGCAAGAGCTTCGGCCCGAGGAAGCCGAAGAAGCGGCGCACGCACCCGCCGAGGGTGGTCAGGTCGGGCTCGGTCGCGCTGGCGACGGATGGGCTCGCGGCGCTCACGGCTTCGCCCCACCCTTCGCGCCTTGCATGCCTTGTTGGACAGTGTCCAGCGCGGCCAGCACGCCCTCGATCGCCTGCGCCCCTCGCGAGACGATCTGCGTCGCCTTGCTCGCCGCGCGCTTGGGCTGCTGGCCGATGACCGCCTCGACCAGAGCCTCGAAGTCGTCGACCGCGCCCACCTCGGTGGCGAGGATCTGCGTGAACTGGTCGAGCACCCCCGAGTAGGTGCTGGCGAGCGAGTTGAACGCCAGCTCGAGCGCCACGTTCTCGGTCCCGTCGACCATCGCGGCCCAGAAGTCGAGCGCGAGGCGCTGCAAGGTGGGCAGGTCCCCGCGAGACGCCTGCATCTCCCGCACGATCGCGGTCAACCTCGTGTGCACATCTTCTTTCGCTCGCTCCGTGCAGAGCTTGGCGACGATCGGCGCGAGCTGGGTGCGGAGCTCGAGCACGCCCCGCGCGATCGCGGTGTCGACCGTTCCGTCCCCGCGCACCATCATCGACGCGAGGATCTCGAGGCCCGCCGTCCGCTTGTAGTCGAGCACCCGCGTCGCGCCGCCCTGCTGGATGGCGACGAGCCCCGCCTGCTCGAGGCGCTTGAGCCCCTCGCGCACCGCGCCTCGGTTGACCTGGAGCTGCTCGGCCAGGGTGCGCTCGGCCGGGAGCGCCTCCCCCGCTTCGAGCGTGCCTTCGAGGATGTGATCGCGGAGCTGGGCGAAGACCTCGGCCGCGAGGGAGCGCTTGGAGACGGGTTTCAGCACTCCCCGAGCCTGCGCCACACTGGACCGCTTGTCAACTGGTACGACCAGAAGCCGGCTCCAGGGGCTCGGCCTCGTCGCTCCACGCGCTCAGCCAGGTCCCGTGGGCCTCCGCGTACGCCATGAACGCCTCGTAGAAGGGGTGCCGCGCGAGGGTGGCGCTGTCGCCGACCACCAGGAGCAAGCGCTTGGCGCGCGTCATGGCCACGTTCATGCGCCGCACGTCGGCGAGGAAGCCGATCTCTGCGTCCTCGTTGCTGCGCACGAGGTCGACGATCACCGCCTCCTTCTCGCGCCCCTGGAAGCCGTCGACGGTCCCGATCTCGAGCCCCTCTGTCAGCCGATCCGACAGCCCGTCCCGGAGCAGGCGCGCCTGCGCGAGGTAGGGGGTGATGATCGCGAGGTCCGCGTCGGCGAGGCCGCGCGAGAGGAGCCGACGCGCCTCCGCGATCACGCGCGCCGCGGCCCCGGGGTTGTCGGTGCTCGGGTCGTCCACCGCGCGCCGCTCGGTCCAGCCCTTTCCCCGCCGTGTCGAGGAAGACGAGGGGCCCCGGGCGAAGAGGGTCGTCGGCCACGCCGAGGTCTCCGAGCCCATGCTGCGCCACCGCCTCGTGCGCGCGAAGCTTGCCTTCATAGAGCTGCTCGGACGGGAAGCGCATCAGCACCTCGTGCATGCGGTGCTGCACCTCGAGCATCGTCGTGGCGCTCCCCTCATCCGAGAGTCGCTCGAAGAAGGTCGTGCCCAGCCCACCCCGCTCCGCGTCCGGATCGATCACCGTCGGGGGCAGCTGCCGAGGGTCACCCGCCATCGTCACGCGCGCCGCGCGCCAGAGCGCCACGAGCGCGATGGGATCGGTGGCCTGGGTCGCCTCGTCGAGCACCACGTGGTCGAAGTGCGTCTTGCGCAGCAGCGCCGCGTCGGCGCCGGCCGCGGTCGCGCACACGATGGGGTGGCGCGCGAGCAGGAGGGTCTCCGCGCTCCTGAGCTGCGCGCGGGCGTCGCGCATCAGCCGCCCCGCCTCGCCGAAGGCCTCGCGGCGCGCGCGGTGACCGATCTGACCCCGCTCGAACCGGGCTCGCGCCTTGCGCCGCAGCGCGACGGCCTCGCGTGTCCATCGCCTCGCGAGCTGGTGCTCGGGGGTCTTCTCGAGGAGCGCGTCGAGCGTGTGGGCCTCGACGCTGGGCGAGACGCGCGCGGGGTGACCGAGCCGGAGCACCGGGGCGCCGTGATCGGCGAGCCGCTCGGCGAGGTTGTCGACGGCGAGGTTGCTCGCCGCGCTGACCAGCACGCGCTCCCCTCTCGCGACGAGCTGCCTGACGACCTCGACCAGGCAACGTGTCTTCCCCGTCCCGGGCGGCCCATGGATGAGGGAGACGGTCTCGGCCGCGAGGGCGCGGGTCACCGCCCGCCGCTGGGGCTCGTTGAGCTCCTCGTCCATGAGCGCGAGCGACTCGGGCTTGGCGAAGAGCGCGGGCGCGTCCCCGAAGAGCACGTCCCGGAGCGGGCTCCGAGCGTCCTTCTTCTCCAGCTCCCGCCACCGCGCCAGGGCCTTCGCGCCGCGGTCGAAGGTCGCCTCGGGGGCCTCGACGTCGAGCCGGAAGCCGTCGTCCCCGCGCTCCGGCGCCTCGTCCACCATCACCGCGAGGCGATCGCGCGTGCGCCTCGACACGACGCCCCGCACCGCGTCGTCATCGTCCGGATCGTCCCACCAGAGCCGGACCGGATCCCCCGGTCCGATGCGCACGACCTCCAGATCCACGTCGCCGCGCGGCTGGATCCAGAGCACCGCGCGCCCCCCCGGGGCGGCGTCCGTGTCCACCACCTCGAGGTCGCGCAGCGCGAGCCCCCGCCGCACCCGCTCGGAGAGGGAGAGCTGGGCGCGCTCCTCCGCGTGACGGCGCCGGTGGGCCTGCCGCTCCTGCTCCCAGAGCGTGCGCATCCTCTCGAACGCCGCCTCGGCCTCCTCCGTCATGCTGGCGCCATCATGGGACGTGCGTAGGTCGGCTGCATGAGCGAAGCAACGGTGGCCGACTACATGAGTCGGAGCCCGCACACCATCGGCAAGGACATGTCCCTCGCGACGGCCAGCAAGGTCATGCGCGAGCACGGCGTGCGTCACCTCCCCGTGCTCGACGGCGGCCAGGTGATCGGCATCCTCTCGAACCGCGACGTCTACCTGCTCGAGACCCTCCAGGACGTGGAGGCGACCCGCGTGACGGTCGAGGAGGCGATGAGCGCCGAGCCCTACTCCGTGGCGGCGGACGCGCCGCTCAAGGACGTCGTGGTGCACATGGCGGAGCACAAGTACGGAGCCGCGGTGATCATGGAGGGCAAGAAGGTGAAAGGCATCTTCACCACCATCGACGCGCTGCGGGCCCTCGCCGAGCGGCTGTAGCCGGCCAGGGCGCGCTCAGGGCTTCGGCACATCGAGGCGCTTCATCATCTTCTGGAGACCGTACCGCGAGAGCCCGAGCAGCTCGGCCGCGCGCGTCTGGTTGCCCGCCGTCTGGTCGAGCGCCTGCACGATGAGGCGGCGCTCCAGGGCGGCGACCTGCCCCTTGAGGTCGAGGGCGTCCGCCGGCGCCTGCGTCTCGGCGCCCCGCACCTTGGGCGAGAGGTGCTCGGGCCCGATGATCTCGTCGGCGAGCACGAGGGCGCGGCGGATCTCGTTCTCCAGCTCTCGCACGTTGCCCGGCCAGGAGAAGGCGCGCAGCGCGTTCATCGCGCCGCGGTCCACCCGCACCCGGCGCTCGGGCGCGTGCCGGTCGAGGAAGGCCGCCACCAGCGGGGCCACGTCGTCGAGGCGCTCGCGCAGCGGCGGCAGCTCCACCTGCACGACGGCGACGCGGTAGAAGAGGTCCTGCCGGAAGGCCCCCTCCTCCACCATGCGCTCGAGGTCGCGGTGCGTCGCCGCGATGAGCCTCACGTCGACGGTGGTCGTCTCCTCGCTCCCCACCGGCCGGAGCTGTCCGTCCTGCAGGACACGGAGGAGCTTGGCTTGCATCGACTCGCTCATCTCGCCGATCTCGTCGAGGAAGAGCGAGCCTCCGTCGGCCACCTCGAAGAGCCCGCGGCGCGCTCGCTCGGCCCCGGTGAACGCCCCGCGCACGTGCCCGAAGAGCGCGCTCTCCAGCAGCGTGTCCGGGATCGCGCTGACGTTCTCGCTCACGTACGGCCCATCGCGCCGCGAGCTCGCCTGGTGCACGGCCCGCGCGACGAGCTCCTTGCCCGTCCCGCTCTCGCCCCGCACCAGCACGGGCGCGTCGCTCGCCGCGAGGCGCTCCACCAGGCGCAGGGTCCTGCGCATGCCCTCGCTCTCGGCGACGATGCCGCTGAACGCGGGGCTCTCGCTCGGGCCGCGCAGCGAGGACAGCTCCCGCTCGACCGACTCCACCCGGGCCGTGAGCCGGCGCTTGTCGCGCGCGAGCCGTCGCGCCTGTCGCCGCTGCGCGCGCAGCGCCTCCGCCCGCTCGAGCGCCCCGGCCGCGATCTCCGCGAGGTCCTGGACCAGGCGGAGCACCCCCTGATCGAAGGCGCCCGGCCGAAGCCGGTCGTCGAGCACGAGCGCGACCTCGCGGGCCCCCGGCACGGGCACCGCCAGCACCGACCGGAGCGCCATGGTGTGCACGCTGCGCGCCGCGTCGAGGCGGTCGTCCTCCAGCGCGTCGACGGAGACCATCGGGCGGCCGCCGTCGAGCGCGCGCGCCGCCACCGACGCGCTCGGCCGCTCTCCCTCGAGGTCGGCGCCGAACGCGCGCGCGGTCCTCACCTTCAGCGCGCCGTCCACCGCGCGCTCGACCCAGAAGCCGCGCTCGGCGTCGGCCAGCTCGACCGCGGCGTCGACCACCGCCTCCCGGAGCCGCGCGAGGCGAGGCTCGCGCACGACGCGCTTCGCGTGCCGGACGAGCACGCGCCACCGAGACGGCTCGGGCGCGGCGACCGTCGCGGCGGGCGCGGCGCCGAGCGCGCGTCGGTAGGCGGGCACCGTGCGCAGGCGCGCGCGGGCGGAGGGCGCGAGGGTGGCCGCGGCGGCGTCGAGCGTCGTCCTGGCGCGCGCCGACGCGATCGCCGCGTCCGTCGTCCGACCTGCGCGCTCGAGCGCCTCGGCCAGCGCGAGCTGCGCGCGGAGGCCGGCCTCCCACCCCGCTCCCTCGGCCGCGCGCGCCGCACGCGACGCCGCCTCGACCGCGTCCTCCTCCGCGCCCGCGGCGAGCGCCACCCGCGCCCGCGCGACCTCGAGCTCCACCTGCACCGCGACATGCGCCGCGCCCCGTTCGCCGCGGAGCGTCGCCTCTTCGAGCGCGGCGCGCGCCGCCGGCAGCTCCCCCCGCACCGCGGCGACGATGGCGCGGCGCGCCCCGAGGGTGGCGAGGATGCCGGCCGGGAGCGTCTCGTCGTCCCAGGCCGCGTCGAGCCGCCGGCTGGCCTCCCCCAGCTTGCCCGCCCGCACCGCGAGCTCCGCCGCGACGACCGCGGCGTAGGCCATCGCCGGCCCGTCCCCGAGCTCCTCCGCCCAGACGCTCGCCCGGCGGATCGCGTCCGCCGCGAGGTCGTCGTCACCGACCAGCGCGGCCGCGTTGCCCAGGTTGTAGAGCGCGCGCGCGGCGTCCCGGCGGCGCCCGAGCTCCGTGAGCCGGCGCGCGCCCTCGCGGAGCGCCTCGATGGCCGGCCCGGCCTGGCCTTGCTCGAGGCGGCCGAGCCCGACGTTGACGAGGAAGCTCGCCGCGGCGTGACGCTCCCCCGCCGCGTCGGCGAGGGCGAAGGCGCGCTCGTAGCGGTCGGCGGCCTCGTGCACCCGCCCCTCGGCCGAGAACACGGCGCCCCAGAGGCTCTCGATCCGCGCGCGCGCCGCGCCGTCCTCGCCGGCCCGGGCCTCGCCTGCCCGGAGCTCGCGCGCGGCCACGTCGAGCGCGCCGCTCATGAGCGCCCCGAGCGCGCGGACCTCGTGCAAGCGCGCCGCGTCCAGGTCGGCGGCGTCGGCGGGGATCTCGAGCGCTGGCATCGGTTCGCCGCGCGAGAGCGACACCCGCGCCGCCACGGCCGCGGCCATGGGCGTGCCGCCGCGCGCGGCCTCCGAGGCGGCGCCGTCGAGGTCTCCCAGGAGCCGCCGCAGCTCCGCGCGGAGGGCGCACGCGGCCGGGTCGTCGGGCATGACGCCGAGCAGCTCGAGGGCCTCGGCCTCGCGCGCGCGGGCGCGCAGCGCGTCGGCCGTCGCGAGCCGGAGCGCGGGCCGCGCGTCGTTCGAGCTCGAAGCCGCGAGATGCATCAAGCTCTCTTGCCCATGCGAGGCCGCGCGCTCGGGATCGCCCGCGCGGCGCGCCTCCCGCAGCGCCTCGAGCGAGGCCGCCTCCGCTCCCTCTTCGTCGCCGCGCGCGAGGGCGACGAACGCGCGCCCCGGGGCGTCGAGCGCGGCGTCGGCGACCGCGCGCGCGACCTCGGCGCGCCGCTCGCCCAGCTGGTCCCAGAGCGCGCGGCGCACGTCGTCCCGCAGGGTGAGGCGCCCGTCGGCCGCGACGTGCGCGACGCCGGCCGACGAGAGCGCGCGCGCCTGGGACTCGAGCTCCGGCCCCGGCGCCTCGAAGGCGTGGAGCGCCCCTCCCGCCACCGCGAGCCGCTCCGCGAGCGGCCGCGCCACTTCGGGGATGGGGATCTCGGCCGGCGCGGCCCCGAGGGTGCGCAGCGTGGCCGGGCGGCTCGGGTCGAGCCCCGCCTCGAACGCGTCCGCCACGAGCCTGCAGAGTCGGCCGGGCAGCCCACCGCTGGCTCGCATCGCCGCGTCTCGGAGGGCGTCCGAGGGATCGACCTCGAGCAGCTCCACGAGCAGCTGTCGGAAGGCCTCGGGCGGGAGCGGGCCGAGCTCCACCTGCGCGTCCTCGCTCTCCAGCGCGCCCTCGAGCACGACCGTGAGCCGCACTCCCTCTACGGCCGCGGCCTCGATCGCGTCCCCACACGCCGCCCGATCGGCGACCGCCGACGGCAAGAGCACGATCGCGTGAGAGGCCAGGCGCGGAGGGCTCGAGGCGTCGGCGGTCACGAAGGTCGGCACCGGCGCCCCCGCCCGCGCCGCCTCGGACTGCAGCGTCCGCGCCGCCTCGCGCACGAGCCGCGTGCGCCCGGCGCCAGGCGGCCCGCTCACCATCACGAGCCCCGGCTCCGCGAGGCACGCCACGAGGCGGCGGAGCGCTTCGGCTCTCCCCACGAGCGGGCGGGCGCCGACCCGCGCCGCCTTCTCGGCCCCGCTCGGGGCGGCGACGGTCTGCTCGGGGGGCTCGAGCCCCAGCTCCCGCGCGAGGGCCGCGAGCCGGAGCGCCGCCTCGCGGGCGGAGTCCGGTCGCTCCGAGGGACGCTCGGCGAGCAGATCCCCGATGAGCCGCCGGAGCGGCAGCGGCGTGGAGGCGGGCAGCGCCTCCGGCCGCGGCGGCTGCACGAGCCCGCGCGCGACGGTCGCGCTCGAGCCCGCGGTGTCGAACGCCGTGCGCCCGCTCATGAGCGCGTGCAGGGTCACGCCGAGCGCGTAGAGATCGGTGGCCGGCGTGCGCTCCCCGAGCCAGGCCTCCGGCGCCAGGAAGGCCGGCGTCCCACCGGCAGAGGCCGTCCACCCTGGCGGACGCGCGAGCCCGAGGTCGACGAGCTTGGCCTCGGCGGCCACGTCGGGGACCACGAGGTTGGCGGGCTTGACGTCCCCGTGCACGAGCCCCGCGGCGTGCAACGCCGAGAGCGCCCGCGTCGCCGCGAGGCCGACCTCCACCGTGAAGCGGGCCCGCTCCGGCTCGCGCGCGCGCGCGGCGACGGCCTCGTCCGCCGAGACGCCGTCGACGTGCTCCTCGACCAGGGCCGCCGCGCCGGCCGCCAGCCGGAGGGGCGGGCCGAGCGCGGCCTCGACCACCACCAATTCGAACACGCGCGCGAGGTTGGGGTGGGCGACGGAGGCGAGCAGGCTCATCTCCCAGCGGAGGCGCTCGGCGTGCTCGGCCGGCACGACCTTGATCGCGCGGCGCCCGCCCTCCGCCCGATCGTCGGCCAGGAGCACCCGCCCGGTCGCGCCCCGACCCAGCTCGCGGACATGCGCGTAGCGCCCCGCCAGCAACGGTGTTTCCGCAGGATCCGCCATCTATGACAGAGGTTATCACGCTGCTGCCAACGGCGGTGTCAGTCCCCGCCGGCGTGGCCATTGCCGCGCAGCGCGGGGACGTGATAGGTGCCGAGCATGTCGAACGGACCCCAGCCGCCCGCGCCCGGACAACAGGTCGTCATCGAGATCGACTGGACCGACGAGCCGACGCCGGTCTACGCGAACGGCGCGCAGATCCTCAACTCCCAGCGCGAGTTCGCGCTGGTGCTCACGGACTTCGCCGCCTTCGCGGGCCGGGGCAACGTGCCGGCCGACCGCCCCCCGAAGGCGAAGATCGTCTCGAACGTCCGCATGACGCCCGACGTCTTCTTCAAGATCGCCGCCGCCGCCGCGTCCAACTGGAACAAGTTCGTCGACCGCTACGGCGACCCGGGCCAGCCCGCCCCGAAGTTCAAGCTCACCGGCGACGCGGGCGTTCAGCTCGAGGCCATCGACCCGGAGGACTGAAGCCGGTCGCGGCCCCACACCACCAGCCAGCTGACGACCATGAGCGCCAGCACGAAGGCGCTCGCAGCGAGCATGTCGAGCTGCCCGCGGATCGGCGCGCCGAGGCGCCCGTAGCAGAACGGGATGTGGAAGACGTAGGCGACGAGCGAGCCCTGTCCGAGGCGGATGAGGATCGCGCGGGCCCGCGCGGGGAGCACCAGCGAGGCGAGCGCCGCGACGGCGAGCACGAAGACGCCGCGGCCCGCGAGATCGAGCGCGTTCGCCCACACCGCGGGGTGCGCGCGCGACAGCGTCCCGCCGAGCGCCTCGACCATGGCCGTGGTGGCCCAGCTGCCCGCGAAGGCGGCGCCGAGGCCGAGCCCCGCGATCACGAGCAGCGTGCGCGTCGGCGCGCCGGCGCGGCTCTTCGGCCCAGGAGCCCGCTCGCGCGCGCGCAGCATCGCGAGGCTGGTCAGCGCCCCCACCGCGAGCCACGAGGCGAGCGGCACGAACGGCATGAGGGTCACGCCCGGCACGTCGACGAAGAGACCGGCCACGAAGCGGAGCGGGGCCGGCACCGACAGGTCGCTCACCCACGGGCAGATCAGGGTCGGCACCAGCGCGAGCCCGAGCGCGGCCGCGACGAGCGGGCGCTTCTCGGGGATCGAGGCGCCCCGGATCCCGAAGAACGCGAACGCCACGATCGACAGGCCGATCACGTGCAACACGTCGGCCCGGAGGAAGGTCTCGAGGCCGTCCCAGCCGTCCATCAGCGCGTAGGCGGCGTTGGCGGCGTAGCCCCACACGACCACCATCAGCCCGCGCCGGATCACCGCGCGCCGCACGTCCTCGGCGCGCTCGCCCTTGCGTCGCGCCGCGTCCACCCGGAGCACGACGGCGGCGCCCGCGAGCACCAGGAACGCGGGCAGCGGGAGCGAGCCGAGCAGCCGCGTGAAGAGATAGGCCGCGCTCTCCTTGTGGACGGGCGCGACCCAGCCGTCGTAGGCGTGCCCCTGGATCATGATGAGCGAGGCGACGCCGCGCGCGACGTCGATCCCTTCGATCCGGCGGCTCTCGCTCACGCGCGCGGCTTACCACGCGGGGGTGAGGTCAGCCCTCTTCCGGGGAGCGCGCCTCGGGGGGACGCAGCCGGAACTCGCGGCGCACCTGCACCGAGCCGTGGCGTGGCGCCGGGAAGCGCCACCGCGTGACGCGCTCCATCACGCAGCGGGTCAGGGCCTCGTCCGCGCTCGCGCCGCGCGTGACCTCCGCGCGATCGACGTGGCCGTCCGCGTCCACGCGGAGCAGCACCTCGAGATCCACGCTGAGGCCGGGCACCGCCTCGAGGCGCGCCTCGTAGCAGGCCTGGATCTGGATCTGGTACTGCCGCACCACACGCTCGATGGCCGCGGGCGGCAAGCTCGGGACATCGGGGTCGCCGGCCTCGGGCCCCGCGCCGGCCCACGGGCGCCCGGTGGGACGTCCGGGGTAGAGGCAGAAGCCGCGCGCCAGGGCCGCGGCCAGCCAGTCCGGCCGCTCCGTCTCCCCGCGCGGGAGCGTCGCGTCGACCCACCCCTCCACGCGCCCTCCGGGCCAGGACACGCGCGCGCGCGCCCAGTCGCCGTCGGCCTCGAGCAGCTCGAGCGGCGCCCCCGTCGGGACGACCAGCCCGGCCGTCCCATCGATCGACTCCTGGTCGGCGAACAGACAGACGGCGTCCCCCTCGGGCGCGCGCGGCACGCGGCGCTCGGCCTCCCCGGCGTCCGGCCACGCGCACGCGTCGAAGGCGAGCGCGCTCCGCGGCACCACGACGGAGTGCTCCGTGTCGAGCGCGACCGAGACGCGCGCCGCCGCCGTCGAAGACGCGAGCACGAAGACCGGCGCCCCGGCGTCGAGCGTGACCCGCAGGTCCCCCTCCGAGAAGCGCGCCGCGCGGGTCAGGCACGCCATCGGCCAGGCGTCCCGACGCGCGACGCGGCGGTGGGGCGCGTCGTCGATCGCGATGACGAAGGCGTCCGCGTCCGTGCCGATCAGCTGCGCGCTTCGCAGGTAGGTCTCCCCCGCGCCGAGCGCGTCGGTGGGGAAGAGATAGGTGCCCGGGCTGAGGTCCGCGAGGTTCGGGAGATCCGGCAGCGGGCCCTCGTCCTCCTCCTCGTCCCCGGCCGTGCCGCCCACGTCGACCACGGGATCCGGCTCCTGCGCGCGCGTGGGATCGCAGCCGAAGAGGGTCAGGACCGAGAGCAGCGCCAGCGAGCGTCGGGTGCGGGTCTTCATGCGCGATCATCTCCCTCGAGCAGCGACTTCAGCCGCGCGTAGTCTCCATCGACCGAGCTCTTCACCATGCGCTTCATGAGGGGCTTCGCCAGCGCGAAGACGCCGGTGGGATCGCCCTGCACGCGCGCACGGACCCGCGTGCCCTCCGGGACCGGCTCCACGCTGCGGCGCACCTGGATCGGGAACGTGCCCGACGTGCTGGTGATCTCGATCATGCGCCCCGCCTCGAACGCGGTGACCTCGAAGAGGGTCTCGATCTTCTTGCCGAGGAAGCGAGCCTCCTGCGCGTAGGTCGCGCCCAGCTCGAACGGGCCCTCCGAGGTGATGCGGCAGCTCTTCATGCCCTTCTGCCACCTCGGGTTGTTCTCGGGGTCGGCGATGAACGCGAAGACCTCCGCCGGAGGCCGCCGCACGATCACGCTCGACGTGATGTCGATGCCTCTGCTCGGAGAGCTCATGGTCTCTCAGTAGATCAGCCACTCGCGGCGGCGCTCGCGGAACGCCCGCGCGCCGGCCCGCTCGGCCTCGAGCACCTCGGAGAGATCCGCCCTGCCCTCGACCGCGGCGCGATACTCGGGACCGCCGGTCAGCAGATCGACCGCGGGCACGTCACCGATGAACTCGTAGGGATCGGGCCGCCACGCGAAGTCGTCTCCGAGCAGCTTCGCCGCCTCCGCGATCAGGCGCAGGTAGGCGGCGTAGGGCTGGAAGATCTCGGGGTCGGTGACGTGCACCTGCACCCCGCCGCAGATCTGGCCCGCGTGCTTCTGGAACGTCGGCTGAAACGTGGTCGGCCGCAGCGCGGCGCCGTCGATCGGGGCGCGCTCCGCCAGCGCGCCGCCATCGAGCCCGGGCGCGCCCCAGATCTCGAACGGGCGGGTCAGGCCGCGCCCCTCGCTCAGCGCCGTCCCCTCGATCACGCAGCCGCCCGGGTAGACGCGCGCCGTGTCGAGGGTGGGCATGTTCGGCGACGGGAGCACCCACGGCAGCCCCGTCTGCTCGAAGGTCATGCCGCGATCCCAGCCGCGCATCTCGACCACGTGCAGCAGCGCGGGGTCGATCCCCTCGAGCGCGCACACCATCTTGGCGATCTCGCCGACGGTCATCCCGTGCCGCACCGACACGTCGTAGAGCCCCACGAACGAGCGGAAGCCCTCGCGCTGCGGCGCGCCCTCCACGTGCACGCCGCCGAGCGGGTTCGGCCGGTCGAGCACGAGCGTGCGCACGCCCTGCTTGGCCGCCGCCTTCAGCATCAGCGCGCAGCTCCACACGTACGTGTAGTAGCGGCTGCCGACGTCCTGCAGATCCACCACCACGACGTCGAGCCCCTCGAGGTGCTCGGGCTGGGGCGAGAGCGTCTCTTCCGTCGCGCCGTAGAGCGAGTGGATCGGCACCCCGTCGATGGACGCGTCGCCCACGCCGATCATGTCCTGCGCCTCGCCGCCGAAGCCGTGCTCGGGGCCGAAGAGCGCGCGCAGGTCGGCGCCGGCCGCGAGGAGCACGTCGCGCGCGTGGCTCAGATCCTCGTCGACGCTGGCCGGGTGCGCGAGCAGGCCGACCTTGCCGCGGATGTGGAAGAGCGCGTCCGGATCCGAGTCCGCGATCTTCTGGAGCCCCGTCAGGATGGTTCTCATGCTCTCGCCGGCGCCGATCCCGCCTCGCCGGCGAGCTGATAGAGGACGGCCATGCGCACCGCGAGCCCCGCCTCGACCTGGTCGAGCACGAGGCTGCGCGCGCCGTCGGCCACGCTCGGCTCGATCTCGACGCCGCGGTTCATCGGGCCCGGGTGCATGATCAGCGCGTCGTCCGGCGCCGCCGCGAGGCTGCGCGGAGAGATGCCGAACGTGCGGCTGTACTCGCGCAGGCTCGGCAAGAGCGCGCCCGCGAGCCGCTCCTGCTGGATGCGCAACACCATCACCACGTTCGCGCCCTCGAGCGCGGGCTCGAGCCGGTCGAAGACCTCCACGCCCAGGCTCTCGCCCATGGGCGGCAGGAGCGTGCGCGGGCCGACGATGCGCACCTTGGAGCCGAAGAGCGAGAAGAGCAGCGCGTTGCTCCGCGCGACGCGGGAGTGCGCCACGTCGCCGCAGATCGTCACCGTGAGCCCCGCGAGCGTGCCGAGCTTGCGTCGGATGGTGAAGGCGTCGAGCAGCGCCTGCGTCGGGTGCTCGTGCTGCCCGTCGCCCGCGTTGACCACCGAGCAGCCGACGCGCTCGGACACGAAGTGCGGCGCGCCGCTCGCCCCGTGCCGCATGATGACCACGTCCGGGTGCATCGCCTCGAGGGTGCGGACCGTGTCGAGCAGGGTCTCGCCCTTCTTCACGCTCGAGGTGGAGGTCGAGATGTTCACCACGTCGGCGCTGAGCCGCTTGCCGGCGAGCTCGAAGCTGGTGCGCGTCCGCGTGGAGGCCTCGTAGAAGAGGTTGATGACCGTCTTGCCGCGCAGCGTGGGCACTTTGCGGACGGGTCGGCGCGAGACCTCGAAGAACACCTCGGCCGTGTCGAGGATCTGGATGACGTCCTGCGGCTCGAGCCCCTCGATGCCGAGGAGGTGCTTGTGACGGAAAGGCCGGGTCATCGCGCCCCCTCCCGACTCGCGCCGCTCACCTTGGCCGCGGTGGGCGTGCCGGCGTCGTCGAGGATCACCTCGAGCTTCGCGTCCTCGTCGATCTCCACCGGTCGGCCCACGAAGTCGGCCGCGATCGGCAGCTCGCGCCCGCCCCGGTCGAAGAGCACCGCGAGCCACACCCGGCGCGGCCGGCCGTAGTCGAGCAGGCAGTCGATCGCCGCGCGCACCGTGCGCCCCGTCTGGAGCACGTCGTCGACGAGCACCACGTCTCGCCCGCGCACGTCGAAGTCGATCGCGCTGGGCCCGATCTTGGGATCCGGCAGCGCGGTCGCCGCGTCGTCCCGGTAGAGCGCGATGTCGATCGTCCCGGTCGGCACGTCGAGGGCCTCCGCGAGCGCGATCTCGCGCGCGAGCATCTCGGCGATGGGCACGCCGCCGCGGCGGATCCCGACGATGGCGAGCCGCTCGGGGCTCTTCGCGCCGCTGCGCATCGCCTCTTCCACGATCGACGCCGCCATCCGCCGCACGCTTCGCGTGATGGCCTCCGCATCGGCGAGCAGCTCCGGCGTTTCGCTCACGGCGCCTGTCTACGCCCCGCCTCCTCGGCGCGTCAAGGTCACCCCGAGCGATGCCGGGCTTGCAAGCGCGAGCGCCTGGAAGCAAGGTCCGCGCGGTGAGCGAAGAAGCACCGCTGTTGGAGCGCCGAAAAGACCATCACCTCGACGTCGTGCTGAACGAGGAGGTCGGCTCCGGAGGGGCCGCCGTCGGCCTCGGGCGGTTCACCCTCGAGATGGACGCGCTGCCCGAGCTGGACCTCGAGGACGTGGACCTGACCACGGAGCTCTGCGGCAAGACGCTGCGGGCGCCCATCCTGGTCGGGGCGATGACCGGCGGGACCGATCGCGCCGGCGAGGTGAACCGCACGCTGGCGAAGGCCGCGGCGCGGGTCGGCGTGGGCATGGCCCTCGGCTCGCAGCGCGCGATGATCGTCAAGCCCGAGCTCGCCCCGAGCTTCGCCGTGAAGGAGGCGGCGCCGGAGCTGCCCCTGCTCTTCGGCAACGTCGGCGCGGTGCAGCTCAACTACGGGGTCGACGCAGCGCAGATCCAGGAGGCCCTCGAGGCGGTGGGCGCGGACGCGCTCAACTTCCACCTCAACCCCCTCCAGGAGGCCGTGCAGCCCGAAGGAGACACGCGCTTCTCCGGCCTGCTCGACAAGATCGCCGAGGTCGCGCAGACCCTCGACGTCCCGGTGCTCCTCAAGGAGGTCGGCTCCGGCATCAGCCAGCGCACCGCGGCCAAGATCGCCGATCTCCCCGTCGACGGGGTGGAGACGGCGGGCACGGGCGGGACGAGCTGGGCCAAGGTCGAGAGCTTCCGCGGCGATCCCGACAGCAAGCAGGCGGCGGTCGGTCGCCGGCTCGCGGGCTTCGGCGTGCGCACCGCGGACTCCATCCTCCATTGCCGGCGCGCCATGGGCGATCGTGTGGTGATCGGCTCGGGCGGCGTGCGCACCGGGATGGACATCGCGGTCGCGATCGCGCTCGGCGCCGACGCCGCCGCCCTCGCCGCGCCCCTCCTCGAGGCGGCGATGCGGGGCGAGGACGAGACGGTGCAGGTGCTCGAGGCGCTGATCTACGAGCTGAAGGTCATCTGCTTCTGCACGGGCGCGCGCACCGCGCTGGACCTGCGCGGCGTCCGCCTGCTCGAGGCCTGAAGGCGAGGCCTGAAGGCGAGGCCTGAAGGCTAGAGCACATCTCGAGAACCCGGACCGAGCGTGGCCGAGCGCGACGGGTCCCAGCCGTGGTTGGGCGCGACGAGGAAATGCCGGAGTATTTTCGAGGAGCGACCGGCCGCGGATGGGGCCCGTCCCGCCGGCCAGGCGACGGGAGGGGTCTCGCGATGTGCTCTAAGACGTCTCGCCGGCGGGGACGGCCGAGTGGGGCATCTCCTCGCCGTTCTGCTGGCGCTCGCGCATCTCGTACTTGGACGGGCAGCGCGGGATCACCTGGTTGGCGAGGAAGGTGCCGTCGGTCTGGAGCTGACCCTGCACGACGACGTCCATGGGCATGTCGTCGCGGAAGGTGTCGGGCACGACGCAGCGCGGGAAGCGGACGGCCATCTGGAGGCCCTCGCGCGCGAGCACGAAGCGGTGCTCACAGCTCGGCTGGTTCTCGAACTCGACCGAGCCCTCCTGGAGCTGTCCCTCGACGCGGAGCTCACGGCCCACGTAGCGGTCGGGCTCGCTCATGACCTCGTTGACGAGCTTGCTGTAGACGAAGGCGTCCGAGGCCGAGGTCCCGAAGAGCAGGAGCGCGACGCCGCCCCCGAGCAGGACGAACACCGCGCCGATCTTGGCCCAGGCGGGGATCCGGGGCTCGTCGCTATCACTCCGGACGCGGGGCGCCGCGGCGGGCTCGGGCTCTGGCTCGGCCCCGCCGTCGTCTCGGCGCAGCTCCTCGGCGAGATCGTCGTCGTCCATGACCGGGGAATTATGGCGCCGCGACGCCCCGAGGGAAAGGGGGGTGGACGGAAAACGAAGACCCGAGCACCCACACGGGGTACCCGGGCCGTCGAGCCGGTCCGGCTGGCGAAGAGCCAGTCGAGCTCAGCTGAGCGCGCCGAGCAGCTGGAAGCTGATGATGAGCGCGTAGATGACCAGCGACTCGATGAGCGCGAGGCCGAGAATCATCGGGACGAAGATCTTGCCCGACGCGTTGGGGTTGCGAGCGATGCCCTCGAGCGCAGCCGCCGCCGCACGGCCCTGGCCGAGCGCGCCGCCGAACGCCGCGATCCCGATGCCGAGACCCGCCGCGAGAGCGATGGACATGTTGGCGTCGTAGTTGTTCGACGCGGCGTCCTGCGCGAAGGCGGTGGACGCGAGCGCGAGCGTCGAGAAACCCGACAGCAGAGCAAGGATTTTCTTCTTCATGGGAGAGCCTCCGTTGGACCTCTGGTTGAGCTGACGGCCTCCGGCCGCCGGACCCTACGAAACACTGATTGATTGGGACGGGAGGGCACGGACGTGCCCGGGAGCTTCAGTGGTCTTCCGAGTGCTCGATGGCCATCGCGATGTACACGGTGGACAGGATGCAGAAGACCAGGCACTGCACGACCACCACGAGGGAGCCGAGCAGCAGGATCGGGACGGGGACGATGAACGGCACCAGCCCGAGGAACACGCTGAGCACGAGGTGATCGGCGAACATGTTGGCCATGAGGCGCACCGCGAGCGACGCGGGCCGCACGAGATGGCTGATGACCTCGACCACGAACATCAGGAGCATCAGCGGCAGCGCGTACCACTTGATGATGGGGCCGAAGAAGTGCTTGAAGTACGGCAAGCCGTGCTCCTTCACTCCGAAGATGTGCGTGGCGAAGAAGATGATGATCGCGCAGGCGAGCGTCACGCTGAGCGAGCTCGTCGGCGGCACGAAGCCGGGCACGAGGCCCATCGCGTTCGAGAAGAGGATGAAGAACGCGCAGGTGCCGATGAGCGGCAGGAAGAAGCGCGCCGCCTTCCCGCCCATGATGTCCTTCATCATGTTGTAGGCGGTGCCCACGAAGAGCTCCACGAACGTCCGGAGCGTCAGCGTGTCGTCGGGGATCAGCGCGGCGTGCTTGTCCTTGATCTTCGAGTAGGAGAAGAAGGACACGATCGCGAGCAGGATCACCACGAAGCCGACGTGGATGAGCGCCTGCGTCCCGTGGCCGGGGTTGTGGGCGATGTCGACCGGGCTGCCGAGCATGCCCCAGGTCTTGCCCTCGTCGTTGAACGGCCAGCCCATGAGGTGCATGGCGTTCTGGGAGTTCTCGTAGACCGGCTGGAGCAGGTTCTCCGACCAGGTGTAGCTGCCCTCGGACATCTCAGCTCTCCTCCGCCATGTCTGCGGCTTCGGGGTCGATGGGGGAGGCCCCACCGTCGAACAGCGCGGCGTGGAAGCCGCCAGCCAGAATCCCGAGCACGAGGCCGCTCAGGCCGATGGTGAATCCGATGGGGTCGACGACCCCGGTGGCCAAGACCGCCCAGGCGACGAGGAGCATCGCGAGCATCTTGACCGCGAGCAGGCCACCCCACACGAGGCGGCCACGATCGTTGGCGATGACGAGGCGCTTGCCGACCCAGCGCATGGCCATCCAGTTGAGGCTGCCGAGCACCGCGCCGACCGCCGCGCCGATCCCCGTGTGGAGGCCGAGCGTCACGAACGCCACCACCGTCAGGAGCGCGGAGGCGCCCAGGACGTAGAGGGTGATGCGTCGGAGTGTGTCGCGGAGGTCCATCGGTGCGTCAGCAGTCGTTCAGTCGTTCTCGATGCGGTCCGGGTCGAACCGGCGGGCCGCATACCACAGGCCGCGGAAGCCGGCGAGCATGCCCAGGACGAGGCCCAGATAGGCGAGGAGAGGTGCGGTGTCGAGCCGTCCGTCGAGCCAGCGTCCGCCGAAGTAGCCCAGGCAGACCGCCAGGACCAACTCGATGCCCACCGCGCTCACGCGGCTGGCCAGCTTCAGCTGTTTGCGTTCCTCCGGGCCGAGCAACATCGCGTCATTTCCAGTCGCCGCAGGGGCGAGTTCTCCCGGAGCGCGGCGGCCATGTAGCATGGGCCCCTGGGGGGGTCAAGCGGGCCCAGGGCACCCCAACTCCGGGCAAAAACCAAAAGGATTTCAGGTGGCTAGACGGCCTTCAGAGCCGCCCGAAAAGCGTCCTCGGTGGCGCTCAGCGCCGCGTCGTCGTGGGTGATGGAGAGGAAGCCCGCTTCGTACTGCGCGGGCGGCCAGTGGACGCCGTTCTCGAGCATGGCCGCGTGCCACGCGCCGAACGCCTTCGTGTCGGCCTGGGCCGCGTCGTCCCACCGCCGAACGGGGCCGTCCTTGAAGTAGGGGGTGATCATCGAGCCCACCCGCTGGACGGTCACCGTCCGGCCGGCGTCCTTCGCCGCGGCCCGGAAGCTCTCCTCGAGCCGGGCCCCGGACGCCTCGAGGGTCTCGTAGACCCCCTCCTCGCGGAGGAGCCGCAGGGTGGCGAGCCCCGCCGCGACCGCGAGCGGGTTCCCGCTCAAGGTGCCGGCCTGGTAGACCGGGCCGTCGGGGGCGATCTTCTTCATGATCTCGCGCTTGCCCCCGTAGGCGCCCATCGGCAGGCCGCCGCCGATGATCTTGCCGAGCGTGGTGAGATCGGGCGTGACCCCGAAGCGCTCCTGGGCGCCGCCCGCGGAGACCCGGAAGCCGGTCATGACCTCGTCGAACACCAGGACGACGCCGTGCTTCGTGCACAGCTCGCGCAGGCCCTCGAGGTAGCCGGGCTCGGGCGGGACGCAGCCCATGTTCCCGGCCACGGGCTCGAGGATGATCGCGGCGATCTCGTCCCCCTGGGCCTCGAAGCGCGCGCGGATGGCCTCGAGGTCGTTGTACGGCTCGACGATCGTCGTCGACGCGATCGCCTCGGGCACGCCCGCGCTGGTGGGCACGCCGAAGGTCGCCAGCCCGCTCCCGGCCTTGACCAGGAGGTAGTCGGCGCCGCCGTGATAGTTGCCCTCGCACTTCACGACGAGATCGCGGCCGGTGTACCCGCGGGCCGCCCGGAGCGCGCCCATCACCGCCTCGGTGCCGCTCGAGACGAAGCGGATCATCTCGATCGAGGGGAAGAAGGAGTGGACCTGCTCCGCCAGCTCCGTCTCCTGGGCGGTGGGCGCGCCGTAGCTCGCGCCCCGGGCCGCCGCGTCCTGGACCGCCTTGACCACCTGCGGGTGGGCGTGCCCGAGGATCATGGGGCCCCAGCTGCCGACGTAGTCGACATAGCGGGTGCCGTCGGCGCCCCAGAGGTAGGGCCCCTCGGCGCGGTCCACGAAGATCGGATGCTCGCCGACCGCCTTGAACGCGCGCACGGGGGAGCTGACCCCGCCCGGCATCCAGTGCTGAGCCTTCTCGAAGAGCGCTTTGGAAACGGTGTCTCCCATGCGCGCGGAGCGTGGGGGCAGGGCCGGCCACGTTCAAGGCGACTGCTCACGCCGGGGCGCGGGCCGCGCGCCGCACCCACGCTGCGGAATAATCAGCGCTCCTGGGGGTTTGCGTGCCGGCCGACAACGGTGCTACCCGGCATGCCCATCCATGACGTCACGGCCCTCCGCGGGCCGTTCCGAACCTCCGAGAAGAGCAGCCCCATGTACAACGACGTTCGCGCCATCAACGACATGGTCCAGCGCGAGAGCGCCTTCATCGACCCGATCATGGAAGAGGTCCGCAAGGTCATCGTCGGTCAGGACGCGATGATCGAGCGGATCCTGATCGGCCTGCTCACCGGCGGCCACGTCCTGCTCGAGGGCGTGCCCGGGCTGGCCAAGACGCTCACCGTCAAGACCGTCTGCGACACCATCCACGCGCGCTTCAGCCGCATCCAGTTCACGCCCGACATGCTGCCCGCCGACGTGGTCGGCACCGTCATCTACAACCAGCAGCGCGGGGACTTCACGGCCAAGAAGGGCCCGATCTTCGCGAACCTGGTGCTGGCCGACGAGATCAACCGCGCGCCGGCCAAGGTCCAGGCCGCGCTCCTCGAGGCGATGCAGGAGCGGCAGGTGACGATCGGCGACACGACGCACTCGCTCGCGCGCCCGTTCATGGTCATGGCCACCCAGAACCCGGTCGAGCAGGAGGGGACCTACCCGCTCGCCGAGGCGCAGGTCGACCGCTTCATGATGCACGTCGTGGTCGGCTACCCGAGCCGGGACGAGGAGCGCGAGATCATGAAGCGCATGACCCAGTCCAAGCTGCGGGATCTGGGCAAGAAGGAAGACGGCGAAGGCGACGGCGGGGTCAAGGCGGTGGCGGACCCGGCCCAGGTCCTCGCGGCGCGCGACGCGATCGGGCACATCATCGTCGACGAGAAGATCAACGACTACATCCTCGACGTGGTCATCGCGACGCGGGACCCGCGCAAGGCGGGCATGAAGGACCTGACCGACATGGTCGCCCACGGCGCCTCGCCGCGCGCCTCGATCTCCCTCAACCTCGCGGCGCGCGCGCACGCGTTCATCAAGCACCGCGGGTACGTCACGCCCGAGGACGTCAAGGCGGTCGGGCCCGACGTGCTCCGTCACCGCATCATGCTCACCTACGAGGCCGAGGCGGAGGAGCTCACCAGCGAGCAGATCGTCCGCCGCGTGTTCGACACCGTCGAGGTCCCCTGAAGCCCGGCCCCGGCCATGATCCCCAAAGAGATCATCAAGAAGCTCCGGAAGATCGAGATCCGGACCAGCCGGCTGGCCAACGAACAGCTCGCGGGCGGGTACCACTCCGTCTTCAAGGGCCGGGGCATGGCGTTCAGCGAGGTGCGGCAGTACCAGCCGGGCGACGACGTGCGCTTCATCGACTGGAACGTCAGCGCGCGCATGAACGAGACCTACGTGAAGGTCTTCACCGAAGAGCGCGAGATGACGGTGATGCTGCTCGTCGATCTGAGCGGCTCGGAGCGCTTCGGCTCGGTGGCCCGGCCCAAGGTCGAGACGGTGGCGGAGGTGGCGGCGCTGCTCGCCTTCAGCGCGATCAAGAACAACGATCGCGTGGGGCTGGTGCTCTTCACCGACAGGGTCGAGAAGACGATCCCGCCGAAGAAGGGCAAGAGCCACGTGATGCGCGTGGTGACGGAGATCCTCAACGCCCGGCCCACCGGCGAGGGCACGGACCTGTCGGTGGCGCTCGACCACCTGGGCCACGTCGCGCGCCGCCGCGCGGTGGCGTTCCTGGTGAGCGACTTCATCGCCGAGCAGTACGAGAAGCCGCTCCGCATCGCGTCCGCGCGCCACGATCTGATCCCGATCCAGGTCGTCGACCCGCGCGAAGAGGAGCTGCCCGACGTGGGGCTCGCGCTCTTCGAGGACCTCGAGAGCGGCGACGTGATCGAGGTCGACACCGGCGACCCGCGCGTCCGCAAGGCCTACCAGCGCCGGGTGGCGCGCCACCGTCAGAAGCGGGAAGAGATGTTCCGTCGGCTCAGCGTCGACCACATCACGGTGCAGACGGATCGCGACTACGTGCGGCCGCTGACGGATCTCTTCCGCCGGCGGGCGAGAAGGATGAAGGGATACGGGTGAAGCGCGGCATCGCACACGCGACGCTCCGTTGGGTCGGCCTCTGGCTGGCCCTCGCCGTCGTGTGCCCGGGGCTCACGGCGGCGCAGAGGCCGGCGCCGCGGCCGAGCCCGGAGACCGGGGGCGATACGGCTCCGGCCCCCGGGACCGCTCCCGCTCCGGCTCCCGCTCCCGCTCCCGCTCCCGCTCCCGCTCCCGCTCCCGCTCCCGCTCCCGCTCCCGCTCCCGCTCCCGCACCCGCGACCGCTCCCGCTCCCGCTCCCGCTCCCGCACCCGCGACCGCTCCCGCGACCGCACCCGCTCCCGCTCCCGCTCCCGCTCCCGCACCCGCTCCCGCACCCGCGACCGCTCCCGCGACCGAAGCCGACTCCGATACCGCGACCGAAGCCGACTCCGACACCGCGGCCGACTCCGATACCGCGACCGACTCCGATATCGGGGCCGAGGCCGACTCCGATACCGCGACCGAGGCCGAGGCCGATACCGCGACCGAGGCCGACTCCGAAGCCCTCGAGGTCGACGGCGACGAAGACACCCTGCCCCCCGGCCACGCGCCCGAGCTGTCCCTGCGCGTCTCGGCCGACGACGTCCGCACCGGCGACCTCGTCACCGTCACCGTCACCGCCACCGTGCCCGAGGGCGACGACGTCACCGTGCCCGACCAGGGCTTCGGGGGCTTCGAGCTCTTCGACCAGTCGCTCGTCACCGAAGCCACGCAAGACGGCGAGCGTCGCTACACCTTCACGCTCGAGCTCCTCGCGCTCGAGCCGGGCGAGGTCGAGCTCCCCGCGCTGCGGCTGAGGGTGATCACCGCCGACGGCGAGGTCGGCGACGTCCGGACCGAGGCGCGCACGATCACCGTCGGCAGCCACATCGCGAACGAGCCGGACGCCGAGCCGCGCCCGCGCACGGAGCCGGTGGTGGTGATGGAAGAGGACTACACGCTGGCGTGGGTCCTCGGCGTGCTGGGCGCGCTGCTCCTGATCGCGATCCTCGCCTTCTTCGTCGGTCGCTGGTGGTCCAAGCGCCCCAAGAAGGCGGCGCCTCCTCCTCCGCCGCGGCCGCCGTGGGAGATCGCGAACGAGAAGCTCGACGCGCTGAAGCGCGAGAAGACCGCGCTCCTCGCGGAGGGCCGCCAGGCGGAGCTCGTCGACCAGATCAGCGACGTGGTGCGCGAGTACCTGGGCAACCGCTACGACTTCAACGGGCTCGAGAGCACGAGCGACGAGGTCGTGGCGCGGCTCCGCAAGATCAAGCTGCGCCGGCTCAAGCTGAGCGAGGTCACGGCGCTTCTGGCCGACAGCGATCTCGTGAAGTTCGCGGGATTCGTCCCCGAAGAAGCGCAGTGCGACGAGATGCTGAAGGGCGCGCGTCACATCGTCACCGCGACGACGCCGCGCGCGGGCGAGATGGGCCTGGCCGGCGCGCCGAAGGCGGTGCGCGAGGCGCCGGAGGGCACCCGCATCGCGACGAAGGCGGGCGAGGTGACGCTCCCGCTGTCGGTCCAGACGGTGGCCGAGGCGCAGCGCGAGATCGGCGCCGCGGTAGGCGCGGCGGCGCGCGACGAGGCGCATCGCGCGAGCTGGAACGGCGTGATCCGCGTCGCGCTCTCGAGCGAGCTCCGCCCGAGCGACGAGGTCGACGCGGCCCTGAAGCAGGTCCACGAGCAGCTCGCGACCGAGCTCGACCAGCTGAAGATCGCGAGCGACAAGCCGGTGCAGCTGATCCTCGAGCACTACCACCAGCGCCTCTACGAGGCGGCCGAGCGCGGCGAGCCCGCCCGGGTGACCGTGGTCGACGACGACGGCCTCCGTGTGGAGGAGCGCTCCTTGTCCGGCCCGGAGTCGCAGCCCGGCGCGCAGAAGAAGCCGAAGAAGAAGAAGCGCGCACGAGCGCGGGACGGATCGAGCCGCGACGGCGCGGAGGCGCGGCGGGCTCCGGGTGACGGCGCCGACCCGGCGACCGTCGAACCAGCGGACACGGACGCCGATCCGCGCGAAGCGGCCGGCGCGGATGCAACCGCAGCGCCGGGCCCGGATGCAAACGCGGCGGCGAGCCCGGACGGGACAGCGGCCGCGGCAACAGGCGCCGCAACAGGCGCCGCAACGGGCGCCGCGGATGCGGCAGCGGATGCGGATGCGGCAGCGGGTGCGGATGCGGCAGCGGGTGCGGGTGCGGACTCGGCAGCGGCAGCGGACTCGGCAGCGGCAGCGGACTCGGCAGCGGCAGCGGACGCGGCAGCGGACTCGGCAGCGGCAGCGGACTCGGCAGCGGACTCGGCAGCGGCAGCGGACTCGGCAGCGGATGCGGATGCGGACGCCGGCGCGGCAGCAGCAAGCTCGGGAGTGGACGCGGGACGGATCCTGGGCCGTCTTGCCGGCGCCCGTTCGGGGCCTGCCTCCAGCCCCCCCGCCGCCCCCCGACGCGGCGCGGCCACGCGGCCCCTCGGCGCGGTCTCGCCCGCGGATCTCGACGCCACCCGGGAGACCCAGCGACGCCCCGCGCCACCCGCGGTGCGCGTCCTGGAGACCGCCTTCCCCGAGGCTCTCTCCCGTGTGGTCCCTTTCCTCCTGCGCCCCCCGCAGGACGGCGAGCCGATCCTCCGCTGGGTGACCGGTCTCCCTGTCCCGGTGGCCTATCGGCTCGAGGGCGAGAGCGGGCTCGTCCTGCTCGGCGCCGACGCGCTGCAGGGCCTCAAGACCTCTCGCAACGCGCTCCACGAGACCGCGCTCGAGCACGTCCGGCGTCGCCTGCCGCCCGGCTTCGCGCCGGGGCGCGCCCCGGCCTACCTGGACGACGGCGTCCCTGCCCTCCTGCTGCTCCCGGAACTGGTGCCGGACGGTGAGAGCTGGCTCGCGATCGCGCAGCCCGACGGCGCGCTGGTGGTGGTGCGCGAGGGCACGGACCGCACCGAGCGCGACCTCGCGCGACTCCGCGCCGAGCTGGAGGGCGGCCTCTTCGACGCGCCGGTGCGCGTGCGGCGGAGCGGCTTCGAGCCGGCCGAGTGGCCGACGGGGGGCGCGCGATGAGCCGCTTCCTGCGATGGCTCCTGCCGGTCGGCTGGACCCTCTTCTTCCTCGTGCCGACCACATACGTCGTCGTGTGGCTCGTCGAGGCGCGCTTCGAGGTGCCGATCGACGCCGAGAGCTTCCGCTTCGAGCGCCCGTGGGCGTGGCTCCTGCTTCCCGCCGCGCTGCTCGTGCTCGTCGCGCGCGGCTATCTCCACGAGCAGCGAGCGCCGCGCATGAAGCTCTCGCGCGTGCACGACCTCGCGCTGATCGGCCGCCGCGGATGGCGGACGTGGATCAAGCACGCGCCGACCGGGCTGCGGGTCACCGCGATCACCCTCTTCGTCGTGGCGCTGATGGGCCCGCAGAGCATTCACGCCCGCGACACGGCCGACATCGAGGGCATCGACATCGTGCTCACGCTCGATCTCTCCCTCTCGATGCAGGCGAGCGACATCCGGCCGAACCGCTTCGAGGCGACGAAGCAGGTGGTCGACGAGTTCCTGCAGCGGCGCCCGAACGATCGGATCGCGGCCGTCGTGTTCGGGCGTGACGCCTACACCTTGATGCCGCTGACCACGGACAAGGAGGCGCTCCGCGGCGCGATCGGCGAGCTCGATCTCGGCATGATCGACGGGCGGGGCACGGCCATCGGCAACGCGGTCGGGACGGCGCTGAACCGGCTGCGCGACAGCGAGGCGGCGAGCCGGGTCGTGATCCTCCTGACGGATGGCGACTCGAACAGCGGCAACGTCTCGCCCGAGCAGGCCGCCGACATCGCGCGCACCCTGCCCCACCCGCTCGGCAACGAGGGGCCCGACGGCGAGGACCGGCAGGGCGTCAAGATCTACACCATCCTCATGGGGCGCAGCGCCGACGCGCGGACCCAGCGGGGACAGGACATCTTCGGCCAGCCCGTCTGGGACACCGGGAGCTTCCCGATCAACCCGGAGCTCCTGCAGGAGATGGCCGAGACCACCGGCGGCGAGCACTTCACGGTGAGCGACCGCGAGGGGCTCGAGCGCTCCTTCCACGCCATCCTCGATCGGCTGGAGCGCACGGAGATCGAGGACGCGGGGCGGGTCTACGGCGAGCTGTTCCCCGCGTTCCTGTGGCCCGCGCTCGCCTTGCTCATCCTGGAGCTGTTGCTCGGCTCGCTCGTGCTCCGGAGGTGGCCGTGACCTGGCAGCACGGAGACCTGCTCTGGCTCCTCCTGGCGGTGCCCTTCCTGGCGGGGCTGCCGCTCTTCGCGTGGTGGCGGCGGCGGCGCGCGACGCAGCGCTTCGGCGACCGGGAGGTGCTGCGCACGCTCACCGCGGGACGCAGCGGGCCGTGGCGCGCGACCCGCGCGGTGTTGTTCGTGCTCGGCGTCGCGCTGGCCATCGTCGCGCTCGCCGGTCCGCAGTACGGGAGCCGCACGCGCATCCTGCGCAAGCGCGGCATCGACGTGGTGATCGCGCTCGACTTCTCCAAGAGCATGCTCGCGCGCGACGTCAGCCCGAGCCGCATCGAGCGCGCCAAGGCGGAGATCCTCCGGCTCCTCGCGGACCTGGACGGCGATCGCGTCGGCGTCGTCGCGTTCGCGGGCGAGTCGATGGAGTTCCCGATGACCACCGACTATCGGGCGCTCTCCCTGTTCTTCCGCGACCTCGGGCCCTACGACATGCCGGTGGGGGGCACCGCGATCGCCCGCGCGCTCATCACCAGCAAGCGCCTGCTCGAGCGCGCCGACGCCAACCGGCGGGACGCCCCGGACGCGACGCAGCGCTCGCGCGTGGTGATCCTGATGACGGACGGAGAGGACCACGAGGGTGACCCGGTCGAGGCGGCGCGGGAGCTGGCCGACGCGGGCATCACGGTGTTCACGGTGGGGATCGGATCGCGGTCCGGCGAGCCGATCCCGACCTACGCGCCCGACGGAACCTTCACCGGGCACCTGCGAGACCAGGACGGGAACGTCGTGCTCAGCGCGCTGACCGAGGAGAACGAGGCGCAGCTCACCGAGGTCGCCGAGGCCACCGGCGGGCGCTACTTCCGCGCGCCACGCGGCCAGGTCGGCGTCGACCAGATCCGCAGGCAGCTCCGCTCGATGCAGCAGAGCGAGAGCGAGGCCCGTCGCGTGACCGTGCACGAGGCCCGCTTCGCGCTGGTCCTGTTCCCTGCCTTCTTGCTGCTCCTGCTCGAGGCGCTGCTCCCGGACGCGTGGATCGGCCGGCGCCGCGCCGCGCCGCCGCCCGAGAACCGACGACGAAAGCGAGGTCGGCGATGAGCCGCGTCGTGATCCTCTCCCTCTTCCCCTTCGCCGCTCTTCTGCTCGCCGCGCCGGGGAGCGCGGTGGCCTGGGATCCCTTCCTCGTGCCGAACGATCACGTCGAGGACGGCAACGCGCGCATGGTGGACGACGACCCGCAAGGCGCCCTGCACCACTACGAGCAGGCGGCGCGTCAGCTCCCGAACGAGCCGGGCGTGCACCTCAACCGGGGCCTCGCGCTGCTCGACGCGGGGGAGCTCGATCGGGCGCTCGAGGCGTTCGAGGTCGCGGCCGAGCCCGGGGGTCCGCGGGAGATCCGCGCGGACGCCTTCTACGACATGGGGCTGGTGTACTACCAGCAGGGCGACGCGGCCGCCTCCGAGGAGAACCACGAGGAGGCGCAGCGCCTCTTCCGGGAGGCGGCCGAGCGCTTCCGCCAGTCGCTCCGGCAGCGGCCCGGTAACACCGACGCGGGCTGGAACCTCGAGCTCGCGCTCCGCCGACTCCACGAGGAGGAGGAGGCGCAGGAGCAGCAAGAGGAGCAGGAGCAGCAGGACCAGGATCAACAGAACCAGGATCAGCAGAACCAGGACCAGCAGAACCAGGATCAGCAGAACCAGGATCAGCAGAGCCAGGATCAGCAGGACGGAGAGCCGGAGGATCAGCAGGAGGACGGGTCCGACGGGAGCGACGACGAGCAGCCCTCGGACGAGCCGCCGCCCGACGAGCAAGAGGGCGAGGGAGGCCAGGGCGACCGGCCCGGCGAAGAGGAGCCCGAGCAGCAGCCCTCGACCGACGGGACACGCGACGCCCTGCCGCAGGAGCATCGACGGGTGCTCGACGCCCTCCAGGACGGCGAAGACAACCTCGAGCGACACCGGGCGCGCAGCCGCGCGGCCCAGGAGCGGCGACGCGTGGAGCAGGACTGGTGAGGCGACGTCTCCTCGTCCTCGCGCTCGGCGCGTGTCTCGCCAGCTCCGCCTCGGCTCAGTCGCCGAGCGGCGAGATCACCATGACCGCCGACCGCGCGCAGGTGGAGGTGGGCGGCATCTTCCAGCTCCGGATCACCGCGACGGTGGTGGGCGGCCAGGCGCAGCTCGCGCCGCCCGAGCTCGCGTCGTTCGACGTGATCGGCCGGTCCGTCTCCAGCGGCTCGCTCAACCGGGGGATGCAGCGCGAGTCGCGCCTGACCCAGACCTTTCAGCTGCGCGCGCGCGAGCCCGGCGTCTTTCAGGTGGGCCCCGCGACCATCGACTTCGGGGGCGGTACGCGCATCGAGTCGAACGTGCTGCAGATCACCGTGGGCGGCGGGCTCCAGGCGGGGCAGACCCCCGGGGCGGGCGGGACCCCCGGTTTGCCCCCGGCCAACCTGCCCTCCGCGAACCACGTGGACGGCATGGCGTTCTCGCAGAACGGCTTCCTGCGCACCTGGGTCGACGACGCGGAGCCCTACGTCGGACAGCAGGTCAACGTCACGGTCTATCTCTATATGCGCGGGCCCCTGCGCGCGTCGCCCGCCATCACGCGCGAGGCGACCACGGACGGCTTCTGGACGCGCGATCTGCTGCCGCCGAGCCGCTCGCTCGACGCGAGGCAACAGACCCTCCAGGGGCTGACGTTCCAGGTCTACACCCTGCGCCACGTCGCGGCGTTCCCGCTCCAGTCCGGCGCGCTGACCATCGGCGCGCCGGCGATGGAGGTCCGCAACGCCGGCATCTGGAGCCTGCTCGGCGGCGGCGGGAACGAGCCGATGCGCCTCGAGGGCATCCCGGTGACCGTCAACGTGCGTCCCTTGCCCGAGGCTGGCCGCCCCGACGGTGAGGTGCACGTCGGCGCGCTGACGCTCGGCGCCGAGCTCGACCGGACCCAGGTCGGGACGGGCGACGCGGTGACCCTGACCGTCCAGGCGGAGGGGCGCGGGGCCATCGAGCAGGTCCGCATCCCCGACCCGAGCGGCGCCGGCCTGCGCGTCCTCTCCCCCGAGATCCGCGACTCGGTCAGCACCCCCGGCGGCGTCGTGCGCGGGACGCGGATCTATCGCTGGCTCATCGTGCCGGAGGAGCCGGGGACGTTCACGCTCGGGCCCTTCGAGGTCCCCGTGTTCGACCCCGAGACGGGGCAATACAGCGTGGCGCGTGCGCCGGAGATCACGCTCACCGCGGCCGGCAACGCCGCGGCCACGGCGCCCGACCCCGACGCGCCAGAGCCGGACGCGGACGCGAGCGGCCCGGACGCCGACGCGCCGAGCTTCGGGCCGATCCACACGCGCAGCGAGCTGACCCGCAGCTACGCGACCCTCGTCGACCGCGGCTGGTACCGGGGGCTGCTCGCGCTCGGACCCCTCTTGCTCCTCGTCGGCCTCGGGGTGCGCACGTGGCGGCGCCGCGCGGCGTCGGACGATCCCTCGAGGGCGCCACGGCGCGCGCGGCGTGCGGCCCGCGCGCGATTGAAGGCGGCGCGCGCGCACGCCGAGGCGAACGAGCCGCGCGCGTTCTACGCGGCGGTGGGCGCGGCCCTCAAGGACGTGCTCGAGGCGCGTCTGGGGCAGCCGGTCGGGAGCCTCACCCACGCGGAGCTGTCCGCGCTGCTCACGCGACGCGGGATGGACGCCGAGACGACGAGCGCGCTGGTCGACGAGCTCGAGGGCTGCGACTTCGCGCGGTTCAGCGCGGCGGGAGTGGAGGCGCGCGAGATGGAAGAGTGTTTGACGCGGACCCGCGCGCTGCTCGCGAAGCTCGACCGCTTCACCCCGACCGCGGAGGACGACGCGTGAGGCGCGGCGCGCTCAGCCTGACCGCGCTCGCGGTGGCCCTCCTGGCGCTCCCCGCGACCACGCGCGCGGACAGCCTGGAGGAGATCTTCGACCGGGCGAACCACGCCTACTTCCAGGGCGACTACGAGGGCGCGGCCGACGGCTACCGCGAGCTGCACGGGCTCGGCGTGGTCGATCCGGACGTCGCCTTCAACCTCGCCACGGCGGAGGCGCGGCGGGGGCGGTACGGCACCGCCATCCAGCACTTCGAGCGCGCCCTCTGGCTCCGGCCTGGCGACGAGGACGCGCGCGAGGGGCTCGAGTCGGCGCGAGCCGCGGTCGGCGCCCGGCGCGCCAACGCGCAGGGAGAGGCGGAGGTCGACGAGGGGCCCCCGCTCGGCGAGGCGCTCTTCGGGGGGTTGTCCCGCGACCTGCTCGCGCTGCTGACGCTGCTGTCGTCGCTCGCCCTCTTCGGCGCGCTCACCGCGCTCCTCTTCGTGCGGCGGGAGAGCGTGCGCCTGGGCCTCGGCATCGCCGCGCCGCTGATGGGGCTCGTGCTGCTCGTCAGCGGCGCCGGCATGGTGATCCGGAACGGCTGGCTGGAAGAGGGCGAGCCCGCCGTGGTGCTGGCGGAGCGTGTCCCCCTGCGCGAGGGCCCGGAGGCGGAGGCCTCCGAGCGCCACCAGGCGCGCGAGGGACAGCGCGCCTGGATCCTCGACGACGGCGAGGACGGCTGGCTGCTCGTGCGCGTGCCGAGCGTGGGCGAAGGCTGGGCGCAGGCGGACGCGATCGGCGCCGTCCGGCCCTGACCGGACGGGCCTGAGCGGACGGGCTTTCGGAGCCTACTTCGAGAGCACGAGCCTACTTCGAGAGGACCTTGCGAATGCGATCGTCGAGGTCTTCGAACTCGAAGGGCTTGTCGAGGTACTCGTCCGCGCCGTAGAGGGGCGAGGTCATCTCGTTGAGTCGCTCGCCGATGCCGGTGAGCATGATGACCGACGTGCTGGAGAGGCTGTCGTCCTCGCGGATCGCGCGGCAGACCTCCCAGCCGGTCATGCCGGGCATCATCACGTCGAGGATGACCAGGTCCGGCTTCTCGCGGCGCGCGACCTTCAGCGCCTCTTCGCCGTCGGACGCCTCCAGGATCTTCATGTCGTGCGTCTTCAAGTGGCGCGTGACGAGGCCGAGGATCTCGACGTCATCGTCCGCCACGAGGACGGTCTTCTCCGACAGGTCTTGACTCATGTGAAGCGCTCCCTTTGAACGGGCGGCGCCATGGTCACCGGCGGCGGGCCCGGATGTCAATGGGCGCCTGTCGAAGGGTACTGTCGATGGGTACTGTCGATGGGAGAGCGGGGCAGGGAGCTCACTCGTCCTCGTCGACCGCGGTCCGCCGGCCGAGCTGCGCGCGGCGGCTGCTCGCCTCCCGGTACACCGAGCTCGACGGGGGCACCATCAACAGGACGCGCCCGTAGACCCCCATGGCGCGGGCCGGCGGCGCGTTCCGCGCCTCGATCATCATGCCGCGGGCCTGCGCCTCGCACCCCGACGCCATCTGGCGAGCCTCGGGGTTGCGCGCGTCCACCCGGAGCGCCTGGCGCACCGCCGAGCACGAGCCCACCGGGTTGCTGCGCTGACGCCGCGCGTCGGCCAGATACGCGCTCACCACGTGCGGGCGCATCCGGTCGCGGTACTGACCGTTGCGCGCGATCTGCCGGTCGAGCGCCATCGCCTGCTCCATCTGCGGCCGCACGCTCGCCGCGAAGCGAGCGGACGAGACCCGGCGCCAGAGCGAGCCGAAGCGCTCGATGCGGCCCGCGAGCGTGGTCAGATCGTTGCGGTCCGCGCCGTTCGCCGACGTGGCCAGCGAGCGCGCGGTCGACGCCGCGCGCGCGAAGTCCCCGGCCAGGTAGGGGGTGACGATCGCGCTGCGATCGACCGAGCGCCCGCGGCGCGACCCGCGGCTCGGGCGCCCGCGCCGGGGCCCACGCCGGCCTCGCGTCGCGGCGCTCGGGCGCGCGTCGTCCGTGTCTTCCTCGGCCTCCGCGGCCTCTTCTTCCGCCGCCGCCTCGGCCTCCGCTTCGGCCTCCGCTTCGGCCTCGGCCTCCGCGGCCACGTCCTCCCCGGTCCGCATCTGGATCTCGTTCTCGAACGCGCGCACGAGCGCGCTCTGCGCGTCGATGTTGCGCGCCTGACCGAGCCGCGCGCGGGCGCCCTCGCGATCCCCCTCGAGCAAGGCCCGCCGACCCGCCTCGATGTGGGTGCGCACCTGCGCGGTGCGGCCCTGCTGCGCGACCCGGCGCGCCTCCGACGCCAAGGGGCTGTCCTCCGGGACCGAGGTCGCGAGGCTGATGGCGCGGTTGTCGTCGCCGGACTCGAGCGCGGCCCGCGCCTGCGCGATGGACCGAGCGTGCGTCCGCGCCTGCGCGATGCGCCCGAGGTAGTCGGTGGCCCGCGGGTTCTCGCCTTCCTCGATCGCCTCCCGGAACGCGCCCTCGGCTTCGTCCCACTGGTGCGCCTGGTAGGCGCGAACCCCGCGGTCGTAGGCGGAGTCGGCGTCGACGAGGGTGACCGCGTCGGGCTCGTCCTCTTGCGAGGCGCGCAGCGCGAGCAGCGCCACCGCCGCGCCGAACATGGCCAGGAGCAGCGCCCCGGCCAGGAGGATCGCCACGAACACCGGGCGGGGCAGGACGATCGCGCCCGTCTTGGGCGGAGGCCGCGAGTGCGGCGCGAGCGTGTCGGAGGGCGTCAGCTCGGGGCTGTAGCCAGGACCGTTCGGGATCGCGAAGGGGTCCGACGGCGTGCCCATCATGGCGGGCGGCGGGAGGCTGCCCCCGAGGTGGCTCTCGTCGGTGTTGGCGTCGGGCGCGCGCGGGTCGTGCGCGGCGAAGCTGGCTCCGGGGGTGCGGACCACGAGGGTGGTCTCGCCGAGCTCGATCCGATCGCCCTCCGCGAGGGTCGCCGTGCTGACCTTCTTGCCGTTGAGCTGGGTGCCGTTGCCGCTCCCGAGATCTTTGAGGATGAGCTCGTTGCCCTCGCGGATGATGCGCATGTGGCGCCGCGAGACCGCGACGTCGGCGAGGATCACGTCGTTGTCGATGCCGCGCCCGACGCCGTTCTCGCCGTCCTGCAGCACGAACTCGCGCCCCTCGTCGGCGCCCTTCTCGACCAGGAGGAAAGGCTGGCCGGGCGGGTTCTCGAGGATCGCGGTGCTCGCCTCGGCGAGCAGGTGGCTGTCGTCGATGCGGGTGGTCTCGCCCTCGAGCTCGTCCTCGAACTCCGCGAACGCGTCGGACGTGTTCCCCGGCTCGGGCGGCGGCGGCATGTCCAGCGCGTCGTCCTCCAGCCCGGGCGAGGCGCTCGAGCTGGGGAGGGTGCGGATGTCGCTGGTCTCGTGCATCGCGGGAAAACTGCGTCCCGGCGGGGGGGGCACCACGACGGGCGCGGGCCCGGCGTCCTCGGGCAGATCGGTCTCTTTGCTCAGACGGTCTCCGAGGCGGTCCACGTAGGCGTCGCCCCGGTTCGATTCGCCCGGCGCGGGCTTCGCGGCCGCGGTGCCTGGATCGGGCTCGTCGGCGCCGGGCTTGCCAGCGCCAGACGCGCCCGACGCCGCGCCACCCGAACCGGGCCGACCGGCCCCGGGAGCCGCGTGCTTCTGGGAGCCCGTGGTCATGCCCGAATACCTCGGGACAGGGTACTTCACGGGTCTTCCCCCCACAAGCGAGGGCGCGGAGGGGTGTTATGCTCCCGGCCCATTCGCGCCGCCGCGACGCATGCCTACGGAAACACTTCAGGATTTCGGGCCCTACCGCATCGTCGAGAGGATCGCGACCGGCGGCATGGCGGAGATCTATCTGGCCCGCCAGAGGGGCATGGAGGGGCTCGAGCGCGACGTCATCCTGAAGCGGATCCTCGCGGGGCGCGCGGACGACGACGAGTTCATCACGATGTTCCTGGACGAGGCGCGGCTCCTCGCCGCCCTCTCCCATCCCCACATCGCGCAGGTCTTCGATCTGGGACAGGTCGAGGGCGCCTACTACCTCTCCATGGAGTACATCCGGGGCCCGACCCTCGGGAGGCTCCTGGCGTCGGTCCGCGCGAAAGGCGAGCGGCTCCCGCGGAGGGAGGCCCTCGGCATCGGCCTCGCCATCGCGGAGGCCCTCCACTACGTGCACGAGCGCCGCGACGAGGTCGGCCGCTCGCTCGACATCGTGCACCGCGACCTCAACCCCGCGAACGTGCTCGTCAGCTACGACGGCGCCGTCAAGCTCATCGACTTCGGCATCGCGAAGGCGGCGACCAAGGTCTACGAGACGCGGGCCGGGGTCATCAAGGGCACGTATGGCTACATCGCGCCCGAGCAGCTGATCGGCACGACCAAGGTCGACCGCCGCGCCGACGTCTTCGCGCTCGGGATCCTGCTCTACGAGATGTGCGTGGGGGCGCACCCCTTCGACGTCAGCGACGAGCCCAACCTGATCGACCGCATCCTCGAGGCCCGATACCGCCGACCGCGCGACGTGCAGAGCGACATCCCGCGTGACCTCGACCGGCTGATCGCGAGCTGCCTGACGCCGCACCCGGAGGGGCGCCCCGACGACGTGGGGGTGCTCATCGAGGCGCTCGCGAAGCACCTGGGCGAGCAGGGCATGGTGCCCACGCAGACCGGCCTCGCGCGCCTCGCCCGCACCCTCGTCCCGGACGACGCGGGGCCCAAGCCGCTCCGCCAGCTCACCTCTCAGATGGCCGCGCGGCGCCCCTTCGCCGCGGAGCCGGGCGGGACGCGCAAGCTCGCGCTCGGCCGGCCCAAGGGCGAGAGCACCCGCAAGACGGAAGTCGCGCGCCCTTCGCAGCCGCCGCTCGAGCCGTGGCGCGACGTGGACGACCTCGACGACGAGCCGCTCACGATCGCGAGCGTGCGGGACGATCTCACGGGGACCGAGGCGATGCTCTCGCTGCCCGCGCCCGACGCCCACCTGCGCGCGGAGGCGGAAGAGGAGGAGGCCCCGACCCGCCTGATGAGCCTCGACGACCCCCGCATCAGCGCGCCGCCGCCGGCCATGGGGTTCCAGCACGAGGCGCACGAGGAGACCTACGTGCCCGTGGAGCGCCGCGCGAGGCGTCGCTTCCCGGTCGCGCTGGCGGCGGGGGTCGCCGCGGTCTCGCTCGGCGCCCTCGGCGCGGGCGCCTTCTTCGCCATGCGCGCCTTCCGCGCCGACCCCGCCCCCGAGCGCACCTTGAGCACGATCGCGCCCGTCGAGGTCGCGGTCGACGCCGGGGCGCCCGAGCCGGCCACGCTCCGGGTGATCAGCGAGCCGCCCGGAGCGACGGTCAGCGTCGACGGAGAGCTGCGCGACGGCGTCACGCCGATGGAGCTCGAGCTCGCGTCCGACACGCGTCAGGTGTGGATGCGATTGTCGCTCGACGGTTTCATCATGCAGGAGCGCGAGGTCTCCGCCGCCGTGGGCGAGGCGCGCTTCGTCCTGCGGCCGATGGAGCTCGACGCGGGACCGCTCGATGCGGGCCTCGAGGACGCGGGGCAGGCCGAGGTCGACGCGGGCCGCCCCACCCGGCGCCGGCGTCGCCGCGCCCGTTCTCGCCGACGCCGCTGAGCGCGCGGCGCCCCGGCTGCTATCCTGGCGGCCTGTCCGACGACATCCCAGCGCCTCTGCCGCCCTGTCTCTCGTGCGGCGCGTGCTGCTTCTCCACGCTCGAGCGCTACGTGCGCGTCACGGGCGACGATCACGCGCGACTCGGCGAGCGCGCGGACGAGCTGTCCCGCTTCGACGGGCACCGCGCCTACATGCGCATGATCGACGGGCACTGCGTCGCGCTGCGCGTCCAGGGCGCGCGCGGAGAGCTCCGCTGCGACGCCTACGCCATCCGCCCGGACATCTGCCGTGACCTCGCGCGGTCGTCGGACGCGTGCCTGGGGGAGCGGGCGACCAAGTCCGAGCGGCCCCTGATCGCGCTGCGGCGCGCCGCCCTCACCTGACCGCGCCGCTCGCCCAGGGCGGACTCTCCAGCACGCGCCGGAAGAGCGCGCGCCAGGTCGTCCAGTCGTGGTTGCCGGGGACCACGATCGCGGGTCCCGCCATCATCGACGGGTCCAGCACGTCGGCGTGGGCGCGCCAGCGGTCGTCGGCCCCGACCCCGAGGTACAGCTCCGGGCCGCCGCCCTCACGATCGCGGAGCCACGTGAGCACGCCGATGGTGGCGTCGCGGAGCTGCGGGTTCCGGTGATCGATCGCGGGCGGGGTCCAGCGGGACAGCCCGCCGGCTTCGTGCACCGCGCGCACCACGGACTCGTCGCCGAGCCAGGGTGAGAGGAGCACGATCCCGCGGATCCGCCCTGGACGCGCGCGCGCGAGCAAGAGCGCGCCGAGCCCACCCATCGAGACGCCCACCAGCCAGATCTCGTCGTAGCCGCGCGCGTCCGCCATGCGCAGCACGTCCGCCTCGAGCCGCTCCTGGATGGCCCCGCGCTGGTAGTAGCCGACGTGGCTGTCGACCACGAGGAGGTCGCACCGGTCCGACGCCCCCATCGCGTCGTCCACCAGACCGTGCTCGAAGAACTGGTCCGGGATGTCGAAGAGCCCGGGCAGCATCACCACCAGGCAGGCCTGGCGCGCGGGCGGACGCACGCGCACCTCGCGCGACCGCATCGGCGCGACCGGATCGCGGAAGAAATACGTCGCCGATCGAACCAGACACCCGCTCAGGGTGAGGGCCACGAGCACGATCGGCGCGAGGCGCAGCACTAGCCCCCAATCCAGCGCCTCGTTCCACGATGCGCCTGTATTTGGGGCTAGAAGCGCCGCAGGCGCGTCGTTTTCGGGTGAAGCGAAGGCGGCTTTGCCGCCGCAGCGAGGGGCTTTTGCGAAAAGCCCCTGACTAGAACTGCTAGGCCCGGAGCAAGCGCGAAGCGCTTGATTCGGGAC